>JAFAFD010000294.1 GCA_023423675.1 Pseudomonadota bacterium
GGTTTACGGCGTGTCCTGCAAGCCCACACCGCCCCGCCAGACCCACAGCCCAACCGCCGCTTTTGACGTTGAAGTTGAAGTTGAAGTTGAAGTTGACGTCCAGCGGGTCCCGGGCCGCAGGCCCGGGTAACAAAAAAATCTCATCGGTCGTCGCGCAGTTCGCCACCCGGCAGGAACACCCAGGTGCGGGTCACCTGCAGGATATCCACGCCATCATCCGTATTCGGCAACGCCGGGAACGGCTGCGCCAGCTGGATCACCCGCAGCGCCGCCTCATCCAGCAACGGCGTGCCGCTGGTTTTCAGGATGCGGCTGCTTTCCACGCTGCCATCGCGGCGCACCCCCACGCTGATCACCACCTGGCCCGCCAGCCGGCGCTGGCGTGCTTCGTCCGGGTAGTTCAGGTTGCCCACCTGCTCGGCGCGGTCCACCCACGCACGCAGGTAGTTGGCGTAGGCATATTCGCGCGTGCTGGCCGAAACGAACTTGCGGTTCGGACGCTTGGCGTACTGCGCCGAGCGCAGGTGCACCTCGGCAGCCAGCCGGGCCATTTCCGCATCACGCTGCTCGCGCGCGGTCTGCGCCGCGTCCGGGGTCGGTTCCAGCGGGGTGGGGCGGGCCTGCGCCTGCGCCACGGTGTCCTCGCCATTGCGGCTGCTGACCACCCGCGCCTGCGGCGGCGGCACCGGCGCGGCCGACTGCTGTTGCTGCGGCACCGGGCTCAGCCCGGTCTGCGCCTGCGGCACGATGCCGGTCTGGTTGTCGCGCGGGCGTTGCGCGCGGTCATGCTCGCCGCCGCCTTCCTGGCTGGCCGCCGCCAGGAAATCGGCCTGCTTCGGCGTCAGTGCCGTGCGGGTCTGGCTGAAGATCACTTCCAGCGTCGGCACCAGCGGTGCCTCGCCCTTCACGGCAAAGCCCACGCCCAGGATCAGCAGGGCGTGGACGATGACCGACAGGGCAAGGGTGGCCCCCAGCCGCTGCGCTTCGCGCGGCGGCGGGGCGAGCACGGCGGACGCGGCATCCATCAGCGCAGGCCGGCCTCGATCGTGTCGAACAGGGTGCCGGCGATGTTCAGCCCGTACTGCGCGTCCAGCTCGCGCACGCAGGTCGGGCTGGTCACGTTCACTTCGGTCAGGTAATCACCGATCACGTCCAGGCCGACGAAACGCATGCCGCGGCGCTTCATCTCCGGCCCGACCTGGGCGGCGATCCAGCGGTCACGCTCGCTCAGCGGGCGGCCTTCACCGCGGCCACCGGCGGCCAGGTTGCCGCGGAACTCGTCACCCTGCGGGATGCGCGCCAGGCAGTAGTCCACCGGTTCGCCGTCGACCAGCAGGATGCGCTTGTCGCCGGCGGTGATGTCGGGAATGAACTTCTGGGCCAGCGCCAGCTTGCGGCCGCCGTCGGTCAGGGTTTCCAGGATCACGTTCAGGTTCGGATCGCCCTGGCCGCTGCGGAAGATCGAGCGACCGCCCATGCCGTCCAGCGGCTTCAGCACGGCCTGGCCGTGTTCCAGGGCGAAGGCCTTCAGTGCCTTGGCGTCGCGGCTGACCAGGGTCGGCGGGCAGCACTGCGGGAACAGCAGGGCGGCCAGCTTCTCGTTGTAGTCGCGCAGGCCCTGCGGGTTGTTGACCACGCAGGCACCGGCGGCGGCGGCGACGTCCAGCACCTGGGTGTCATAGACGTATTCGGCATCGACCGGCGGGTCCTTGCGCATCAGCACGATCTGGCCCGGGCCGAACGCGGTGCGGCTGAATGCGCCAAGCTCGTACCAGCCGGAGGGGTCGTCGCGGACCTGCAGCGGGGCGGTCTGGGCCACCGCCACGCCGCCTTCCAGGGCCAGGCCGCCCGGCCGCACATAGTGCAGGGCATGGCCGCGGCGCTGGGCTTCCAGCAGCATGGCGAAGGTGGTGTCCTTGGCGATCTTGATGTGGGCGATGGGGTCCATCACCACGATGACGTTCAACGGCATGGGTGCACCTGTCAGGCAAGGCGTTGATGGTAGCGGCAACGCCCCCCGCGTGCCTGCCCGGGGTGCTGCAACGCTGCGTCCGTCCAGCCGTCTGCGCAGTCATTGCCAAACCTGTCACGTTCAGCAAGCCGGCATCCCAAGCGCCGTGGGCGGCGCTTGAAGCGGGCGCGGAAAGTGCGATATAGATACGCCTTCGTAGCGGCCCCCAGCACAGAAGGGTCGCGCGCTTGGGGAAAGGCAATGACTGAAAACACGACTGCGGGCGGGGAGCTCGCAGGACTCCGGGTGATGGTCATCGATGACTCGAAGACCATCCGCCGGACTGCGGAAACGCTGCTGAAGCGCGAAGGCTGCGAAGTGGTGACCGCGACCGATGGCTTCGAGGCCTTGGCCAAGATCGCCGACCAGCAGCCACAGATCATCTTCGTGGACATCATGATGCCCCGTCTCGACGGGTATCAGACCTGCGCGCTGATCAAGGGCAACCAGCTGTTCAAGGCAACGCCGGTCATCATGCTGTCCTCCAAGGACGGCCTGTTCGACAAGGCCCGCGGACGCATCGTCGGCTCGGAACAGTACCTGACCAAGCCTTTCACGCGGGAAGAACTGCTGGGTGCCATCCGCACATACGTCAACGCCTGACCAGGGGGGAAAGGCACAATGGCTCGTATCGTCCTGATCGAGGATTCACCGACCGACCGCGCGGTGTTCACCCAGTGGCTGCGCCGTGCCGGCCACGAGGTGCTGGAAGCGGACAACGCCGAGGATGGCCTGCAGCTGGTGCGTGACCAGGTTCCGCAGCTGGTGCTGATGGACGTGGTCCTGCCCGGCATGAGCGGTTTCCAGGCCACCCGCGCGATGTCGCGCGATGCGGCGATCAAGCACATCCCGGTCATCATCGTCAGCACCAAGGCGATGGAAACCGACAAGGCATGGGGCCTGCGCCAGGGCGCGGCCGATTACATCGTCAAGCCGCCGCGCGAGGAAGACCTGATCGCGCGGATCAACGAACTGGTGGCCTGATGCGTTCGCCCTTCGACATTCTTGAAGCCTACGAACGGCGCAGCCTGTCCCATGCGGTGCAGCTGCCCGGGCGGCAGTTCGCCGAGGACCTCTGGCGTGGCGTCGGCTTCCGCGTGGGCCAGCGCCGGCTGGTGTCCGATTTCCGCGAAGTGGTGGAAATCGTGCCGATGCCGCCGGTGACCCCGGTGCCCTGCGCGCAGCCCTGGCTGCTGGGCGTGGGCAACCTGCGCGGCAACCTGTTCCCGGTGGTCGACCTGAAGTACTTCCTGGAAGGCGCGCGCACCGTGCAGCAGGAAGGCCAGCGCGTGCTGATCATGCGCCAGGCCGGCGGCGACGTCGCCCTGACCATCGACGAGCTGTTCGGCCAGCGCAGTTTCGAACTGGGCCAGCAAGTCCAGGCCGGCACCCTGGCCGAAGGCCGCTACGGTCATTTCGTCGATCGCGCCTTCCATGCCGACGGCCATGACTGGGGCGTGTTCTCGCTCTCGTTGCTGTCGCGCACCCCTGAATTCCGGCAAGCCGCGGCCTGAGGCCGGGCAACGCCCCCTGCATTGAAGATCGAGGTTGAACGATGAGTACTGCTTCGGACGCCCCCAAGACCGGCAAGCTGCGGCTGGGCGGCAGCAACGTCTGGCTGGCCCTGCTGGCCCTGTCGATGATACTGTTCGGTGTGAACACCGGCGTCTCCACCTGGCAGGGCAGCCGCCTGGCCGATGCCGGTTCCAAGGCCGCCGACCTGCAGGTGCTCTCGCAGCAGCTGGCCAACCAGGGCCGTGATGCCGTGGGCGGCAACGCACAGGCGTTCACCGCTTTCAAGGCCACCCGCAACGCCATCGAGCAGAACGTGTCCACGCTGCAGGGCCGCTACGGCAACGAGCCGGGCGTGTCCAAGGCGATCACCACGCTGTCCGACACCTGGGCCCCGCTGGGCAAGCAGGCCGGCCAGCTGGTCGCCAGCGAGCCGGCGGTGCTGGCGCTGGCCGGCAACGCCAACAACTTCACCGGCGCGGTGCCGGGCCTGCAGGCCCAGTTGAACGAGCTGGTGCGCGCGATGTCCGCTTCCGGTGCACCCGCATCGCAGGTGTACAGCGCCCTGCAGCAGGTCGTGGTGGCCGGTTCGATGGCCCGCCGCGTGACCGAAATGCGCGCCGGTGGCGCCGCCGCGGCTGCCTCGGGCGACGCCCTGGCCCGCGACATCACCGTGTTCTCGCAGGTGCTCGATGGCCTGCGCAACGGCAACGAAGACCTCGGCATCACCGCTGTGCGCGGTGCCGGTGCGGTCGCTGCGCTGGAACAGTCGCAGCAGAAGTGGGAGGCGATGAAGCAGGACGCCGATGCGATCCTGGCCAGCTCGCGCCAGCTGTTCGCCGCGCAGTCCGCCGCCAACGCGCTGGGCCAGGGCTCCTCGCGCATGCTGGATGACAGCCGCAAGCTGTTCGAGGCGTTCTCCTCGTTCGGCTCGGTGTCCGATACCCGCCTGTTCCCGAACTTCTGGATCGGCGTCATCTCCGGTGCGCTGTCGCTGATCGCGATCATCGGCTTCGTTTCCACCAGCGTGCGCAGCCGTTCGCGCGAGCAGGAACTGCGCTACCAGACCCAGGTGGAGTTCAACAGCCGCAACCAGCAGGCGATCATGCGGCTGCTGGACGAAATCTCCTCGCTCGGTGAGGGTGACCTGACCGTCAAGGCCTCGGTGACCGAGGACATGACCGGCGCCATCGCAGACGCCATCAACTACGCCGTGGACGAACTGCGCCACCTGGTGACCACCATCAACGACACCTCGGCCAAGGTCGCCGTGTCCACCCAGGAAACCCAGGCCACCGCCATGCAGCTGGCAGAGGCGGCGGGCCACCAGGCCAACCAGATCACCTCGGCCTCGGACCGCATCGGCGAAATCGCGGCGAGCATCGAGCAGGTGTCGCGCAACTCGGCCGAGTCCGCCGACGTGGCACAGCGCTCGGTGGTCATCGCCGCCGAGGGTGCCGGCGTGGTCCGCGAGACCATCCAGGGCATGGACCAGATCCGCGACCAGATCCAGGAAACCTCCAAGCGCATCAAGCGCCTGGGTGAGTCCTCGCAGGAAATCGGCTCGATCGTGGAACTGATCAACGACATTTCCGAGCAGACCAACATCCTGGCGTTGAACGCGGCCGTGCAGGCAGCGTCGGCCGGTGAAGCCGGTCGCGGTTTCGCGGTCGTGGCCGACGAAGTGCAGCGCCTGGCAGAACGTACCTCGGGTGCGACCCGACGCATCGAAAACCTGGTCCAGGCCATTCAGGCCGATACCAACGAAGCGGTGACCTCGATGGAGCAGACCACCGCCGAAGTGGTCTCCGGTGCGCGCCTGGCCGAGGACGCCGGTACCGCACTGACCGAGATCGAGCGCGTGTCCAACGCCCTCAACACCCTCATCAAGAACATCTCCATCGCCGCCCAGCAGCAGTCCGCTGCGGCCTCGGACATCACCCGCACGATGGGCGTGATCCGCCAGATCACCGGCCAGACCTCGCAGGGTGCCGGACAGACCGCCGAGTCGATCGGCCACCTGGCGCAGTTGGCGGCCGACCTGCGTCGTTCGGTCGCCGACTTCAAGCTGCCGGCGTGACGCGGGCAGGGCGGCGAGCAAGGAATCATTCGATGAAGCATTTCCATTTCCCACGCCAGAACACGCGCGGCCTCCGCGCGGCGGCGACCGGAGCGCGTCCATGAGCAGCCTGCGCGATGCGATGAGCCATGCAGCGCTGGGCTGGGTCAAGCCGGAGCTGGACGAGACCCTGCGCCAGGTGCGGCACGAGGTCGAGTACTTCGTCGAGGACCCGGCCGACGGCAGCCGCATGCGCATCTGCGCCGGCTACCTGCACCAGGTGCAGGGCACCCTGCGCATGGTCGAGCTGTATGCCCCGGCGATGGTGGCCGAGGAACTGGAACAGCTGGCCGTGGCCGTCGGCGAAGGCCGCGTGGCCGACCGCGATGAAGCCTGCGCCACGCTGATGCGTGGCAGCGTGCTGCTGCCCGATTACCTGGAACGCCTGCAGAACGGCCACCGCGATATTCCGATCGTGCTGATGCCGCTGCTGAACGAGATCCGCGCCGCGCGTGGCGAAGAAGGCGTCAATGACAGCGTGCTGTTCGCCTTCGCGCCGGACAGCGTCAGCGCCACCGAGGCCGAGCTGGACCACGCCCGTGGCAGCCTGAGCGGCCGCAACCGCGAGCTGCTCGATACCGTCGGCAGCGCGGTCAAGGAAGAACTGCTGCAGGTCAAGGATGCCCTGGACCTGCACCTGCGCACCGGCGCTGCGCCGCAGCAGCTGCAGGAACAGGTGACCAAGCTGGGCGCGGTCGGCGACACGCTGGGCATGATGGGCCTGGGCGCTGCCCGCGGCGTGGTCGCGCAGCAGCGCGATGCGCTGCTGGCCGTGGTCGAAGGCCGCCAGCAGATCGACGAAGACATGCTGCTGGATATTGCCGGTGCGCTGCTCTATGTCGATGCGTCGCTGGACGACCAGGTCGCCCACCTGGGCGCCGGTGGCAGTGGCGAGGACGACCCGAGCGCGGTGGAGAACCGGCGCACGGTGGAAGTGCTGGCCCACGAGGCGATCGCCAATTTCGCCGCCGCCCGCGAGCACTTCGTCGCCTTCATCGAAACCAGCTGGAACCATGCCGAACTGCAGGACGTGCCGCGCCTGCTGGGCGACGTGTCCGGTGCGCTGCGCATGCTCGACCTCGGCACCGCTGCCGACTATCTGCGCGGCGTGCAGCAGTACATCGAGGCCGAACTGATCGGCCGCCAGCGCGTGCCCAGTGGCCGCCAGCTGGACACGCTGGCCGATGCCATGGCCAGCCTGGAGTACTACCTGGAAGCGCTGCGTGACCGCCGCCCGGGTCGCGAGGACATCCTCGACATTACCCGCAGCAGCCTGGAAACCCTGCGCTACTGGCCGCTGCCCGAGCGCAGCAGCACGGTGGCCGAGACCGAAGCCGACGCGGATCCGCTGCAGCCGATCGAGCGCGAGAGCGTGCCGCTGGCCGCCGCTGCGCTGCAGCTGGAGCCGGTGGAGATCGCCGTGCAGCCTGCCGCGCCGGCGCCGGGCGAGATCCCGCCGCCGCTGCCGGACTTCACCTTCGATCCGCTGCCGGCTGCGCCGGTGGCCGACAACAGCCTGATGTTCGGCGCGCTGGGCGGGCAGGACATCGCCGCATCCGCACCCGAGCAGGCCGAACCTGCGCCGCTGCTGTTCGCCGCGTCGACCGCGCCGGTGCCGAGCGTGCCGCAGTGGGAGCTGGGCAGCCATGACGCCGCGCCCGTCGCCGATGAGCGCGCACCGACCTTCAACAGTTTCGATCCGGTCAGCTTCGAGCACGAGGGCGCGGCCCAGCACGTGGCCCCGCAGTGGTCGTTGTCCGACGTCGAAGCGGCGCAGGCCGATGATGGTGACGTGCTGGTGCTGGAAGACAGCGTCGAGGACTTCGGCGTTGCCGCGCTGGACGACGCCGCAGGCGCTTCGCTGGAGCTGGCGGCCGTGCCCGTGTTCGACCCGGTGGCTGCCGAGCATGACGGCCCGGCCGTGCTGGCCGACGAGGTGGTGTTCCACTTCGACAACAGCGCACTGGACAACGCCGACGACGTGCTGTCGCTGCAGGCGATGGAAACGCTGTCGCTGGACGAGGAAGACGACACGCAGCTGCCGGTGCTGGAGATCGTCGACGCGGTTGAAGCCGCGCCGGTCGAAGTGCTGGAGCTGGAGTCCACCGCGACGATCGAGCCCGTCGAGCAGATCGACATGGCCGATGTGGTTGCCGAAGCGGCGCCGGTTGAAATGATCGAGGCCCTGGCCGCCGCCGAGACCGGCGCGGACGAGGTCCTGGCCACTGCCGCCGCGCCTGCCACGACCGTGTCCCTGGTCGACGTCGATACCATCGCGCCGATCGATTTCAGCGAGGCCGATGCGCAGTTCTTCGCCGAACTGAGCGCGGCTGCGGCCGAGTTCAATCCGCAGGCCGTGCCGGCCACCCCGGCACCGGAAGTCGCTGCCGTGGCTGCTGAAGCCACCGGCTTCGAGGCGGGCTTCGATGACGATGCCGAGAACATCGACCAGGATATCCGCGAGGTGTTCCTGGAAGAGTTCGATGACGAGATGGGCAATCTCGGCACGCTGCTGCCGGCCTGGCGCATGCAGCCGGACAACATGGACCGGCTGCGTCCGATCCGCCGCATCTTCCACACCCTCAAGGGCAGTGGCCGCCTGGTCGGCGCCCGCACCTTGGGTGAGTTCGCCTGGAAGATCGAGGGCATGCTCAACCGCGTGCTCGATGGCAGCCGTGCGGCCACCCCGGCCGTGCTGGCGATGGTCGACCATGCCAACACCGCGCTGCCGCAGCTGAATGCCGCGCTGCGCGATGGCCAGCGCGTCACCGTGGACCTGCAGGCGATGCAGGCCATCGCCGACCGCGTGGCCGCCGGTGAGGAAACCTTCTACGTGCCGCTGCCGGTGGCTGCCGCGCCGCAGCCGGTGGCGCCGGCCGAAGCCGTGGCCGACGTGCCGGTGCTGGACGACGCCGCTGCCGTGGAAGCGGCGCTTGCCGCCGACACCGTGGCCGAGCTGGTCGGTACGCCAGCCAACATCGACAGCGTGCTGCGCGAGATCCTGGAAGCCGAGGTGGAAGTCCACCTGGCGACCCTGCAGCAGTGGCTGCAGTCGGCGCAGCAGGCCGAGCAGCCGGTGAACGATGCGCTGCTGCGCGCCGTGCACACCATGAACGGCGCCTTCGCGATGACCGAAGTGCCGGAAATCACCGCCGTTACCGGTGCCGCCGAGTCCTACATCAAGCGTGCGCTGGCCGCTGAAGTGGTGCCGGGTGCCGAGGCGCTGGGTGCGCTGGATGCCACCGCGCAGGCGATCGGCGCCACCATGGACGCGCTGCAGGCCGAACAGCCGCGCATCGCGTCGCAGGCCGAGCTTGCACAGCGCCTGCAGGCGCTGGCCGGTGAACTGCCGGAAGCGCGCTGGCCGATGGTCGGTCTGGAAATGGACGACGAAGATTTCGACGAGGTTGAAGTCGAAGTCGAAGCCGAAGCCGAAGCCGAAGCCGAAGCGAATGCCGCCGACATCGATGTGGTCGATGTGCAGCGTGATGCCGAGGTTGAAGCGGATGTCGTGGCTGACATTGAAGCGCCTGCTGACGCCGCCGTGCCGGTTGCCGAAGCCGAAGCCGCGCCCGACGCCGGTCTGGAGGCTGCCGAACTGACCGGTGGCGAAGACCTGTCGCGCTACTTCGATGCCGGCTGGCCGTCGATGCCGGAGGCCGCTGCCACGCTGCCGACGGTGATCGAAGCGGACGCTGTCGTTGAAGCCATCGAAGCCGATGACGCTGCTGAAGCCGCGCCGGTCGCGATCGATGTGGACGCCGCCGGCCTGACCGCGGTCGACGATCTGTCGCCGTACCTGGACGCCAGCGCGCTGCCGGTGGATGACCGTGATCTGGAAGACGCCGTGGCTGCGGCGGAAGATGACGCAATTGACCTGAGCCCGCTGCCGCAGGCGCCGGTCGTAGAAGCGGTTGACGAAGACATCGAGGCATTGGCGCTCGACAGCGACGCAACCAGCCTTCAGGATGAAATGGCTGTGCCGGGCTTCGCAGAACCGGTCACGCTGGAGGCCGCGCTCGAAGCCGGCCTGCACGTGATCGAGGACGAACAGGCGCAGGACGAGGACGGCCAGTGGCCCGTGCTCGGACTGCAGGCCAGCGAACTCGCGCCGGGCGAGGCGGAAGCCTTTGCCGAGGATGCGGACGTCGGCGGGGAGGCGGCGGTCGGTGAAGGAGAGAGCGCCGACCTGCCGTCCCCGGCGACGGTGAATGACGACGTGTCGGATGACGACGCGCCGACCGATGAGGTGGCCCAGGTGGCCGCACCGGTGCGCCTGTTCGAGATGGAAGAGGCGCCGGGCCACAGCCAGGACGCCGCCGAAGTCGCGGTCGTTGCAGCCGAAGCCGTTGAACCGGAAGCCATCGAAGCCGAGCCTGTCGAAGCCGAAGCCGACGCCGATCAGCTCGACTTCACTGTCTACGACCGCGAGCTGGTCGACATCTTCGTCGAGGAAGGCAAGGACCTGCTCGACCATTGCGATGGCCTGATCAGCGAACTGCGCGATGCACCGCAGGACCGCGAGGTCGTGGCCGGCCTGCAGCGCGACCTGCACACGCTCAAGGGCGGTGCACGCATGGCCGGCATCAACGCCATCGGCGACCTCGGCCACAGCATCGAATCGCTGCTGGAAGCCGTGGCCGCTGGCCGCACCGAAATCGAACGTCCTGACGTGCAGCTGCTGGAGCGTGGTTTCGATCGCCTGCACCAGCTGCTGACCCGCACCGGTGACCACCGCGTGGTGGAGCCGCCGCAGGATCTGGTTGACGCCTTTGAAGCGCGCACCCGCAGCGATGCGGCCGCCGCTGCCAAGGCTGCTGCAGCCAGCCCCGAGCCGGCTGACGAGGCATCGGTGGCGACCGCACCGCTGGCCCTGGCCGACGCGCCGCTGTCGGCACCGCTGCCGGTGGAAGGCGCGCCTGAGGAAGATCCGCTGGCGCGTCCGCAGCAGGAACAGGTGCGCGTGCGCGCCGACCTGCTCGACCGCCTGGTCAACCACGCCGGTGAAGTAGCGATCTACCGCTCGCGCCTGGAGCAGCAGCTGGGTGCCTTCCGTGGCGCCATGGGCGAACTGGAGCGCACCAATGCGCGACTGCGCGACCAGCTGCGCCGACTCGACCTGGAAACCGAGGCGCAGATCGTCGCCCGCTACCAGCGCGAGCAGGACCAGGCCGACCAGAAGTTCGATCCGCTGGAACTGGACCGTTTCTCCACCCTGCAGCAGCTCAGCCGTGCGCTGAACGAATCGGCAGCCGACCTTGGTGGCCTGCAGGGCGTGCTGGACGATCTGTCGCGCCAGTACGATTCGCTGCTGCAGCAGCAGTCGCGCGTCAGCTCGGAACTGCAGGACGGCCTGATGCGCGCGCGCATGGTGCCGTTCGACGGCCTGGTGCCGCGCCTGCGCCGTGTCGTCCGCCAGGCCGGCATGGACACCAGCAAGCAGGTGCACCTGACCCTGGAAGGTACCCACGGCGAACTGGACCGCAACGTCCTGGACCGCATGGTCGCGCCGCTGGAGCACATGCTGCGCAACTCGGTGGCCCACGGCCTGGAAGCACCGGAACAGCGTCGCGCCGCCGGCAAGCCGGAAGAAGGCGAGATCGCCATCCGCCTGCACCGCGAAGGTTCGGAAATCGTGCTGGAAGTGGCCGATGACGGTGCCGGCCTGGACCGCGAGGCGATCCGTCGCCGCGCCATCGACCGTGGCCTGCTGGCCGCCGATGCGTCGCCGAACGAGCAGGAGCTGGACAGCCTGATCTTCGCCGCCGGCTTCTCCACCGCCGACCAGGTCAGCCAGCTGGCTGGCCGCGGCGTGGGCATGGACGTGGTGCGCAACGAAGTGCGCCAGCTCGGTGGCTCGGTCGACATCCAGTCGGTGCGTGGCCAGGGCGTGCGTTTCACCCTGCGCCTGCCGCAGACCCTGGCCGTCACCCAGGCCGTGTTCGTGCAGATCGGCGAAACCACGTTTGCCGTGCCGGTGGCGTCGGTCAGTGGTATCGGCCGCCTGTCGCGCGAGCGTTTCGAAGCCGCCGACAGCAGCTACCGCTACAGCGGCGAAGACTATCCGCTGTACGACCTGGGCAGCCTGGTCGGCCAGGCCCCGGCCCGTGCCGACGGCCAGGACCAGGTGCCGCTGCTGCTGGTCCGCGCCGGCGACCTGCGTGCCGCCGTGGCGATCGACCAGGTGCTGGGCAACCGCGAAATCGTGGTGAAGCCGGTCGGCCTGCAGATCGCTTCGGTGCCGGGTATCTACGGCGCCACCATCACCGGCGATGGCCGCGTGGTGGTCATTCTCGACGTGGCCCCGCTGGTGCGCCGTTACCTGGCCAACCCGATCGCGCCGGTGCAGGACAACGCGCCGCGCCTGGAGCGCCAGGTTCCGCTGGTGATGGTGGTCGACGATTCGCTGACCATGCGCAAGGTGACCGGTCGCATCCTGGAACGCCACAACTTCGAGGTCAGCGTCGCCCGCGACGGTGTCGAGGCCTTGGAGCAGCTGGAAGAGCGCGTGCCCGACCTGATGCTGCTGGACATCGAAATGCCGCGCATGGACGGTTACGAGCTGGCCACCGCGATGCGCGCCGACCCGCGCTACAAGGACGTGCCGATCGTGATGATCACCTCGCGCAGCGGTGACAAGCATCGCCAGCGCGCCTTCGAGATCGGCGTGCAGCGCTACCTGGGCAAGCCGTACCAGGAGCTGGACCTGATGCGTAACGTGTATGACCTGCTGGGGATCGCCCGTGTCCGTGAGTGACGTCAATCCGGTTCCGGCCGTTGCCCTGCTGGCCCGTCCGGGCGCTGCCCGTGAGCGCCTGCGCGAGGCGCTGGCGCATGCCGATGTGCAGATCGTGCTGGAAGATGACCCGACCACGCTGGAGCCGCACGCGCTGGCCGACGCGCATCCGCAGTTCGTGGTGATCGCCCTGGAAGCGGCCATCGAAGACGCGCTGGAGCGGCTGGAGCCGGCGTTGTCGGCACCGGGCCTGACCCTGGTGTTCGACGAAGCCGAACTGGCCGCGCGCCGCGACGGCTGGGAAGCGCAGCGCTGGGGCCGCCATCTGTCGGCCAAGCTGCACGGCCACCAGCAGGTGCTGCCGCCCGGCGCCGAAGACGAACCCAGCCTGCAGCTGGAACCGGGCCGGCCTTCGCCGCCGCCGGTACCGCCGAAGGATGAGGTCCTGCACGCGCACATGGAGCAGGCCCAGGACTGGGCCGGTGACGTGCCGGCCGACAGCCTGTACACCACACCTGCACCGCCGGCGACGTTTGCTGAACCGATGTCGCTGGAACAGCACCTGGCCGCGTTGCAGGCGCAGACGCCGGAGCCCGCTGCCGATGCAGTGGAGGCGCCGGCGGACGATGCGCCCGTGCCGCCGCCGGTGTCCTTCGATCACACCGCCTGGTCGCTGGTCGACGAGGCCTCCGACACACCGGCCGCCGCCGCGCCCACGCGCGACGAGCCGGTGGCCGCACCGTCGTTCGACACCGGCCGCCTGAGCCTGGTCGACCTGGATGCCGGCCTGCCTGCCGGTGCACGCGCCGGGGCGCTGCTGGTGCTGGCCGGCATCGGTGGACCCGATGCGCTGCGCCGCCTGCTGGGCGCGCTGCCGACCGGGCTGGCCGTGCCGGTGCTGGTGCACATGCGCCTGGACGGGGGCCGCTACGGCAACCTCGTCAAGCAGATGGCACGGGTATCTCCGCTGCCGGTGCAGTTGGCCGAGGCCGGCCGCCGCGCGACGGCGGGCGAGGTCCACATCCTGTCCGACGACATCGGCGTGCGTGCCGCGGCCGATGGCCTACATTTCCAGACCGACCCGCTGGGTATCTCGATTGCCGCGCTGCCGGCCGAACACAGCGCCCTGGTCCTGCTCAGCGGTGCCGACCTGGCCCATGTCGGTCCGGCACTGGACCTGGCCGAGGCCGGCGCCTGGGTGGCAGGGCAGGTGGGTGAAGGCTGCTATGACCCCGCCGCGGCAACCGCCGTGGTCGCTGCCGGCATGGTGGCCGGTGAACCGCAGGAACTGGCGCAGGCCATCGCGGCGCGCTGGGCCGTGGACGAGGACAACGGAGAGACGCCATGAGCTACGCAAACAACGATGAGATCCGTGGCGTCCTGATCCAGTCCGGTGGCGAGCGCGTGCTGCTGCCCAATGCGACGGTGGCCGAAATGATGTCGCGCGTGGCAGTGGAACCGGTGGCCGATGCGCCGCGCTGGCTGGTTGGGCAGATCGCCTGGCACGGCTGGCAGGTGCCGCTGCTGTCCTTCGCCCGCCTGTCCGGCCTGGGCGAAGAAATGGTGGGCGGGCACAACAAGGTGGTGGTGCTGAAGGCCCTCAGCGGCAACGCGCAGCGCCCGTACTACGCGCTGCTGACGCAGAACTTCCCGCAGCTGATCTCGGTGCCGCGCGACGGCCTGCTGGCCGATGCTTCGGAAGAAACCCTGCCGGAGATCGTGCACATGCGCGTGCTGCTGGGTGAAAAGAGCGCGCTGCTGCCGAACCTGGACGCGCTGGAATCGGCGCTGGATTCGCTGGCCGCCTGACCACCGGATGGTAGTGC
>JAFAFD010000296.1 GCA_023423675.1 Pseudomonadota bacterium
GGTTTACGGCGTGTCCTGACCACCCACACCGCCCCGCCATCCCACGGATAGCCGCTCTGGCTTTTGACGTTGACGTTGATTCCGCAGGTGCAGGGCTGCAAGCCCTGCCGAACGAACACCCCTTACCCCAACGCCCGCGCCTTCAGCTCCCCCTGCTCATGCAGGGTCACGAAACGCCCCTTCTCATCCCGCCCCAGCTGCGCCAGCGCCACCTGCGGGTCATGGGTGAAGAACAGATGCACGTTGCGCGCAAGCTTGTCTTCCAGGAAGCATCGCTTCTCGTCGATCAGCAGCTCCGCATTGCGGTCGTAGCCCATGGTGATCGGCACGTGCACCCACGAGCGCCCCGGGATCAGGTCCGCACAGAACACCACGCCGCCGTGCGCATCCTCGCCGGCATGCGCGTGGCCGACGATCTCGGCCAGCATCAGGCCCGGCGTGTGCCCGTCGCTGTAGCTGAAGCGCACGCTGCTGCCCAGCACCTTGGAGTACTCACCCTCGACCACTTCCAGGCGGCCACTGGCCTGCAGCAGGCCCGGCAGCTCGGGAATGAAGCTGGCGCGATCGCGCAGATGTGGCTGCAGCGCCCGCTGCCAGTGCTGCGCACCGACCACGAAGGTCGCGTTGGGGAACAGCAGTTCCGGCGAGCGGCCTTCGCTCCATGCTGCCAGCAGGCCGCCAGCGTGGTCGAAGTGCAGGTGGCTGAGCACCACCACGTCGATATCCTCGTGTTCGAAACCCGCCTCGCGCAGCGAATCGATCAGCACGTGCTGGCTTTCCTGCACGCCGTAACGGTCGCGCATGCGCGGGTCGAAGAACGCACCGATGCCGGTCTCGAACAGCACGGTCTTGCCATCCAGCGGGCTGGCCAGCAACGCACGGCAGGCCAGCTCGATGCGATTGAGCTCGTCCGGAGCCGCCCACTTTTCCCACACCGCACGCGGCGCGTTTCCGAACATCGCACCGCCATCCAGGCGCTGCGAGTTCCCACGAATCGACCATAGTTTCATGCGGCAATTATCGAGGGCCCCCCGTTAAATAATCGCTAGGCGGAATTGCCGGCCAGAAAACGCAGAACCCCGCCGGGTGGCGGGGTTCTGGGGGTATTGGTGATTCTCATTTCGCCGGGCATGGCCCGGCGCTACCGCCGCCTCAGTGCGCCGGTATTACCTGGGCGCTGCCCACCGGGTTGCGCGGGTCGCTGCCGCCGTAGAGCTTGTTGGCCTTGCGGTCCCACTCCACGGTCTGCAGGTTGCCCCACACGTGGCTGGAGCCGCGGCCACCGGCGGCGACGTCGCCCGGCAGGTCGATCTTGTGGCCCATCGCCTGCAGCTGCTTCACGGTGTCCGCGTCGAAGGCATCGCTCTCGGCCTCGATCAGGTCCGGCAGCCACTGGTGGTGGTAGCGCGGCAACGCGGCCACCTGCTGCGCGTCCAGGCCGGCGTCGTAGCCGAGGATGCCCAGCAGCACCATGGTGATGATGCGGCTGCCGCCCGGGGTGCCCAGCACCACCACCTTGTCGGCGTTCTCCATGAAGGTGGGCGTCATCGAGCTGAGCATGCGCTTGCCCGGCTTCGGTGCGTTGGCCGCATAGCCCATCACGCCAAAGGCATTCGGGGTGCCCGGCTTCAGCGCGAAGTCGTCCATCTCGTTGTTCAGCAGCACGCCGGTGCCCTTGGGAATCAGCCCCGAGCCGTACAGCAGGTTGACGGTCTGGGTGGCGCCGACGCGGTTGCCATCGCGGTCGATGATCGAGAAATGCGTGGTCTCGTCATCTTCCAGCGGGGTCGGGTTGCCCGACAGCAGGTCGCTGGGGGTGGCCTTGTCCGGGTGGATCGTGGCCCGCAGGCCCTGCGCGTAATCCTTGCTGGTCAGCACCTTCTGCGGAATCTGCACGAAGTCCGGATCGCCGAGGAAGAAGGTGCGGTCGCGGTAGGCGCGGCGCATCGCTTCCACCACCAGGTGGGTGCGGTGGGCCGCATCCATCTGCTTGATGTCCCAGCCTTCGAGGATCTGCAGCATGCTGGCCAGGGCGATGCCACCGGACGACGGCGGCGGCGCGGTGGTGATCTTCCAGCCGTTGTAGTCGAACACGATCGGCTCGCGCAGCTTGACCTGGTAGCCGGCCAGCTCGTCGGCCGTCCATTTGCCACCGGCCTGCTTCACGCCTTCCAGCAGCAGCTTGCCGGTCTGGCCCTTGTAGAAGCCATCGCGACCGCCGGCCGCCAGGCGCTCCAGGGTCTGGGCCAGCTCAGGCTGCTTGAACAGATCGCCGGTGGCGATCGGCTTGCCGTTGCGCAGGTAGACCTCGCGCGTGCCGGGGAAACGTTCCATCACCTCGCGGCGCGAGGCGTAGCCCTTGGCCATGCGGTCATAGACCGGGAAACCTTCGCGGGCGATGCGGATGGCCGGCTGCAGCGAGGCCGACAGCGGCAGCTTGCCGTGCTTGGCCGACAGTTCCACCAGCGCGGCGGGCAGGCCCGGGATGCCGGCCGACCACGGGCCGTTGACCGAGCGGTCACGGTCCAGGTTGCCCTGCTTGTCCAGGAACGCCTGCGGGGTCGCGGCCGCCGGGGCGGTCTCGCGCGCATCCAGCATGATGTCCTTGCCGGTGGCTGCATCGTGCAGCAGGAAGAAGCCGCCGCCGCCCAGGCCCGAGCTGATCGGCTCGACCACGGCCAGGGTGGAGGACACCGCCACCGCGGCGTCGAAGGCGTTGCCGCCCTGCGCCAGGATGTCGATGCCGGCCTGGGTGGCCAGCGCATGACCACTGGCGATGGCCGCGCCATCAGGGCGCTCGGCACGGGCGGTGGTTTCGGCCCAGGCCAGCGGGCTCAGCACCAGGCTGAGCAGCAGCAGGGGGCGGACGATCAGCGTCTTCATTCGGATGGGGGCTCCGCGTAGAGTTCGGGGTGATCGTGCTGCAGTCGGCGCAACTTGGCCAGCAGCTGGACTTCCGTTTCCACGATCTCCGGGTCCGGGTCGATGCATTCGACCGGGCAGACGACCACGCACTGTGGCTCGTCGAAGTGACCCACGCATTCGGTGCAGCGCGCAGGGTCGATCAGGTAGATGGTTTCACCCATCGAAATGGCCTGGTTCGGGCAGGCCGGCTCGCAGACGTCACAGTTGACGCAGAGCTCGTTGATTTTCAGCGACATGGCGATACTCCTCGCCCGCGCCTTGGGACAAGGACCGGCCCGCGCGGGCGCGCGGGTCGGTCAGGTCATCAGCGGCGCCCTTGCGGAGCGCCGCCCGGGCCATGCCGGAGCATGGCCGCCATGGCACGGTCTTACTTGGCTTCGACGAAAATGTACTCGGCGCCGGTCGGCTGCACGGCAGCCTGCACACGCGCGTTGTCAGCGGACTGGCCGATGAAGACGACGCGCACGCCCTTCATCGAATCCGGCGAGACGTCCTTGAACACGGCCTGGATCATGTCAGCCATCTTGCCCGAGGCCGACGAACCGAAGGCCAGCATGTTGCCCGGCTGCACGCCACGGGCCACGGCCTGGGTCGCGCTTTCGGTCTGGCGCTCATACTTGGCCTGGAAGTCCGGGTCCGATTCCGGCGAGAGGTAATACAGGAACGGGCTGTTGGTGATGTTGCCCATGTTCTGGATCGCCACTTCCTGCAGGTACTTCTTCCAGCCTGCATCGTCTTCCTTGGCCGGAGCGACCAGGGCCTGCTTGGCTTCGTCGACCGGAGCGGCCTCTTCCTTCTTGCAGGCGGTGAAGGCCAGGGCAAACGAAGCGATCAGCATCGCGCGCATGGTGGTGTTCATGGGTTTCCTCCCGAGTGGTGCGTGTGGTTTACGTAATGGGGGTGCGTGGTACTACTGGCCCTGCCGGCGGGCAGGATTTACGACTGCGCCGACTTCGCTTCGCGGACCTTGCGCAGCGCCTCGAGCACGGCGGCCGGCACGAAACCGGACACGTCGCCTCCCAGGCGGGCGATCTCGCGGACCAGCGAGGACGAAATGAAGCTGTGCTGCTCGGCCGGGGTCAGGAACAGGGTCTCGACCTCCGGGATCAGGTGGCGGTTCATGCTCGCCATCTGGAATTCGTATTCGAAGTCGGACACCGCGCGCAGGCCACGCAGCAGCACCCCGCCCTGGACCGAACGTACGAAATGGGCCAGCAGGGTATCGAAGCCGATGACCTCGACATTGCTGTGGTGGCCCAGGGCGCCCCGGGCCAGCTGCACGCGCTGCTCCAGCGGCAGCGCCGGGCCCTTGGACGGGCTCTGCGCCACGCCGACCACGACCTTTTCGAACAACGGCGCGGCCCGGCTCACCAGGTCGATATGACCATTGGTGATGGGGGCGAACGTGCCGGGATAAACGGCGATGCGGCGGTTGGCCACGGTCATGGGCGGTAGCAGATGTTCAGATGAGGTCAAAGTGTAGCAGTGGCGCGGCGGTACAGGGCAAAGCGCACCTCGCGGGTGCCGCCCTCGCGGTGCAGCAGCCATTCCGGCGGCAGCACGGGCACGTGGCCGGCCGGGGATTCCAGGTACAGCCAGGCATCGGCGGCGAGGTGGCGCGGCAGCTGGGCGAGCACGTCCTGCCACAGGCCGTCGGCAAACGGCGGGTCAATGAATACCAAGGTAGCCTGCTGGGCCGGCGCGCCCTGCAGCCAGCGCAGGGCATCGGCCTGGACCACGGTGACCTGCTCGGCCGCCTGCAGCTTGGCGACGGCGGCGGTCAGGTTGCGGCCGAGCTGGGCATCGCGCTCGACCAGGGTGGCGTGGGCCGCACCGCGCGAGACAGCTTCCAGGCCCAGCGCGCCGCTGCCGGCGAACAGGTCCAGCACCCGCGCCCCGCCGAGCTTGGGCAGCAGCCAGTTGAACAGGGTTTCGCGGACGCGGTCGCTGCTGGGCCGCAGGCCCGGCAGGGTCGGTACCGGCAGGCGGGTGTTGCGCCAGCGCCCGCCGATGATGCGGACCTGGCCGTCATTGCCACCACGGCCGCTCACCGGCGCCCCCGGTGGGAGTTGTTCAAGAAATTCACCATGAGTGGGATTGTATTCGGCCGGGCGGCGCCCGGCAGCAGTTGAAGCCACACCAACGCCCGAAGCAACAGCTGGCATTCCATGGGATGGCGGGAAGGGGCGGTGCTGTTGGTGGGTGGCGACCGTTGGCGGCACTGGGTCGGATCCCGTTGCGCAGGAACGGGCTCTGACCCCATGTGAATCCTGATATCTGACGGATTCCATCCACGCATGGCGTGGATCTACTGGTCAGGCCCCAGCCAGATCGATCCCGTCGCTCTGGAAAAGCCGCGCATTGACCAGACTCTCGACGAACTCGGCCACTTCCCACAGGTCGTGCGGCTTGATCTTCGCGGGTGACCAGTACTGGCCATGGGCGATCCAGTGACGAAGCTGGAATGCGCTGTTAATCCGGTCGTACTGGTGATGGGTCAGCACCCCCTGCTGCAGCCAGGCCTTGACGATGTCTTCCACCAGTGCGGCCTTGTTGCGCTTGCGATTGAACACTCGGATGAGGACCCTGGACAGTCCATCCTTGAGATTCAGACGCTTTCGGCTTGCATAATCCAGTCGGAAGCACGCCTCCAGGAAGGCCAGCAGCGCCATCATATCCCGACGCTGCTGGACCAGCAGACATGCATTGTGGCGAGCTTCCAGCTCCTGCCGGGACAGGTCCGCGTTATCGGAATTGGACTCTGAGAAGAGCTGCCCGATCGCGTCACGGGCGGTGATGTGATGGCCCATCACCTGCATGTAATTAGGAAGATCGGGATTAACGACGAATGGCGTGGCCACGGGCTACATCCATGATGGCCGACTGCAAAGACTCAGCGTCCAGCGCGGTGTAGCGGATCCGGGGCGGCGAGGTGGATACTTTCCAGACGTAGGCGGCCAGATCAATCGGTTTCGCCTCTCGATCAGGCCGAGCTCCTTCCGAAGCAGTCGATCCGGCAAGCATCGGCCGGTCCGCATCCGGCGAGGCCAGCACGAAGCGGACTGCGCCATGAAGACCCATCAGATCCACGCGCCCCGGCGACCCCAGCAGGATCGTTCCGACGGGGACGAAGCGGACGCTGCTGTTTCCCAGATCGATGTTCAGACTGGGTGCGGTGTAGCTGCCCAGCACGTCTTCACGGAGTTCCACTCTGGATGTGCTGGTCTGCACGGCACCGGTCTCGATGTACCCGGCAAGAAGCTCCTGCACCGTTGCATAGAGAAGCTCGATCTTCTTCAGCCATTGGCGCCTGCGCTCACTCAGGTTGCCGCTGACTGCCCGTCCCGCATTCTGCTCCCTCAGGAACTGATCGAAATCCAGGTGCCTTGCCATGTGGAAGATCGCCATCGGTGCGCTCCGGAAATTGTCTCACGAGACTGCCCGGCATTGCGGGGCTAGGCAAGAGTGCGAAGACGACACATGGAGCGTTCCCCCGGCACCATCCCTCCGCGCGGGCGACGCCCAGCTGCAAGGGGCAGTCCGGCTGCACAGGGCCGAGCCATTGCCGACCGACCCTTGGGGCGGAAACGACCCACCGCGACGCTGCAACTGGAACCTTGGCAGCCCTGCCCGACCAACCCCTTGATTTCGGGACAATCAGCCATACCCCTTGGCCAGGCCGCACGCGCTGGCGCGGCATTGCACACGGAGCCCTATCGATGACCGAGACCACCCAGACCGAAACCCTTGGCTTCCAGACCGAGGTCAAGCAGCTGCTGCAGCTGATGATCCACTCGCTGTACTCCAACAAGGAAATCTTCCTCCGCGAGCTGGTCTCCAACGCCGCCGACGCCGCCGACAAGCTGCGCTTCGAAGCCCTGACCCAGCCTGCCCTGCTGGAGGGCGACAGCGAACTGCGCGTGCGCGTCAGCTTCGACGCCACCGCCCACACCATCACCATCGAAGACAACGGCATCGGCATGAGCCGCGCCGAAGCCATCGCCCACCTCGGCACGATCGCCAAGTCCGGCACCGGCGACTTCCTGCGCCAGCTGTCCGGCGACCAGAAGAAGGATTCGCAGCTGATCGGCCAGTTCGGCGTCGGCTTCTACAGCGCCTTCATCGTCGCCGACGAAGTGGAAGTGACCTCGCGCCGCGCCGGCCTGGCCGCCGCCGAGGGCGTGCGCTGGACCTCGCGTGGCGAAGGCGATTTCGACGTGGCCACGATCGACAAGGCCGAGCGCGGCACCCGCATCGTCCTGCACCTGAAGGACGGCGAGCATGACTTCGCCGACGGCTGGCGCCTGCGCAGCATCCTCAAGAAGTACTCCGACCACATCGGCCTGCCGATCCAGATGCCGAAGGAAGGCGACGACGCCGCCGGCGAGTGGGAAACCGTCAACCGCGCAAGCGCGCTGTGGACCCGCCCGCGCACCGAGATCAGCGACGCCGAGTACAACGAGTTCTACAAGCACGTGGCGCACGACCACAGCGACCCGCTGGCGTGGAGCCACAACAAGGTCGAAGGCAAGCTCGAGTACACCTCGCTGCTGTACGTGCCCGGCCGCGCGCCGTTCGACCTGTACCACCGCGACGCGTCGAAGGGCCTGAAGCTCTACGTGCAGCGCGTGTTCGTGATGGACCAGGCCGAGCAGTTCCTGCCGCTGTACCTGCGCTTCATCAAGGGCGTGGTCGATTCCAACGATCTTTCGCTGAACGTGTCGCGCGAAATCCTGCAGTCCGGCCCGGTCATCGATTCGATGAAGGCGGCGCTGA
Organism: Pseudomonadota bacterium; assembly: GCA_023423675.1. Lineage (GTDB taxonomy): Bacteria > Pseudomonadota > Gammaproteobacteria > Xanthomonadales > Xanthomonadaceae > Stenotrophomonas. The sequence goes on from JAFAFD010000296.1 coordinate 7,702, forward strand.
CCAAGCGCTCGCTGGACATGCTGGAAAAGCTGGCCGCCGACAAGCCGGAACAGTACGCCACGTTCTGGAAGGAATTCGGCCAGGTGCTGAAGGAAGGCCCGGCCGAGGACTACAACAACCGCGAGAAGGTGGCCGGCCTGCTGCGCTTCGCCTCCACCCGTGCCGAGGCCGATGCGCAGACCGTGTCGCTGGCTGATTACATCGGTCGCATGGCCGAGGGCCAGGACAAGATCTATTACCTGACCGGCGAGAGCTACAGCCAGGTGCGCAACAGCCCGCACCTGGAAGTGTTCCGCAAGAAGGGCGTGGAAGTGCTGCTGCTGACCGATCGCATCGACGAGTGGCTGATGGGCTACCTGACCGATTTCGACGGCAAGGGCTTCGTCGACATCGCCCGTGGCGACCTCGACCTGGGCGCGCTGGAAAGCGAGGCCGACAAGCAGGAACAGGAAGCCGCGGCGAAGGACAAGCAGGGCCTGGTCGAGCGCCTGAAGACGGTGCTGGGCGATGACGTGGCCGAGGTGCGCGTCTCGCACCGCCTGACCGATTCACCGGCGGTGCTGGCCATCGGCGAACAGGACCTGGGCCTGCAGATGCGCCAGATCCTGGAAGCCAGCGGGCAGAAGGTGCCGGAGAGCAAGCCGGTGCTGGAGATCAACCCGGGCCACCCGCTGATCGCCAAGCTAGATGCCGAAGCCGATGGCGCGCGCTTCGACGACCTGGGCCGGGTGCTGTTCGACCAGGCCGCGCTGGCCGCCGGTGACAGCCTGAAGGACCCGGGTGCGTACGTGGCACGCCTGAACAAGCTGCTGCTGGAACTGTCAGCCTGATTGATGGGGTGGTCGCCGGGCAAGGCAGGCTTTTGTAGAGTCTAGCCATGCTCGACTGCCGTGCGGGTGCCAACCAACGGTTGGCACCTACCGGGGCGGTTCG
>JAFAFD010000346.1 GCA_023423675.1 Pseudomonadota bacterium
GCCACCCCCACCGCCAGCGCGCCCGGCAGCACCAGGCCCAGCACATTGAAGGCCAGCGCGTGCGGCACGCCGTGGGCACCCAGCAGCGCCACCGGGTGCGCGGCCTGGGAGTAGCCGCCCAGCACCGCGCCGAAACCGACGACTGCCAGCACGAAGCACGCGGCGGCCAGCAGCCCCAACCAACGATCAAGCCAGAGCACGGACATCGCGCGGATCCACCTGTAATGAAAGACCGCTGCATTGTCGCGGCAGGCGCGGCAACCGCCAAGCCACGACGCGTTTGTCCGCGCCCGGTGTGAGGACAGGGTTGAGACCGACACGGATCGACACCATAGAATCGGTCTCCAGTTGCCAGGCGATACTTCCCCCATGACCGAGACGACGACCCACGTATTCGACGCCACCACCGCGACCTTCGAGGCCGAGGTGCTGCAGAAATCCCTGCAGACGCCGGTGCTGGTGGACTTCTGGGCCACCTGGTGCGGCCCGTGCAAGACCCTGGGCCCGATGCTGGAAAAGCTGGCGGCCGAGTACAACGGCGCGTTCGAGCTGGCCAAGGTCGATGTCGACGCCGAACAGCAGATCGCCGCCGCCTTCCAGATCCGCTCGGTGCCGACCGTGTTCCTGGTCAAGGGCGGCCAGCTGGTCGACGGCTTCCCCGGCGCCATCCCCGAAGGCCAGCTGCGTGAGTTCCTGGCCCAGCACGGCATCGTGCCGGCCGACATCGGCGACACCGTGGCCGAAGACGAAGCGCCGCTGGACCCGCAGGCGCAGGTGGACGTGCTGCGTGCGCAGATCGCCGCCGAGCCGGACAAGGACGAACTGAAGCTGGACCTCGCCCTGGCCCTGCTGCAGGTGGGCGGCGTGGACGAGGCCGGCACCCTGATCGATGCCCTGCCCGCCAACCTGGCCACCGATGACCGCGCCGTGCGCGGCCGTGCCCGCCTGGCCTTCGCCACCGCGCTGAAGGATGCGCCCTCGGCCGAAGCCCTGGACGCGCGCATCGCCGCCGACGGCAAGGACCTGCAGGCCCGCCACCTGCGCGGCGTGCAGCTGCTGCTCGGTGGCCACGACGAAGCCGCGCTGGAACAGTTCCTGGAGATGCTGCGGATCGACCGCAGCTTCGCCGAAGGCCTGCCGCGCAAGGTGCTGATCGATGCCTTCAACGTCATCACCGACGAGGACCTGGTTGGCCGCTACCGCCGGAAGATGGCCTCGCTGCTGTTCTGAACAGAGACGTGTCTCGTTCAGAAATCCTGCACTGACCGCGGGCAATAATGTGATCGGTAGCGTCCTTTTGGCCGCTACGATCCATTCGGGGGGATGAGGTCGGGGCCATGGGGTCTTGCAGCTGCGCCCCCGCACAGCCGGGACAGCACTCCGTGACCGTTGGCCGTTCGTCGTCTTCCCTCGTCCGCCGCTTCGCCGCACTGCTGTGCGCCCTGCTCCTGCTGCCCGGCCTCGCCGCCGCACAGGACTGGAACTACCGGGTCCGCCCCGGCGATACCCTCTGGGACCTGGGCGGCCTGTACCTGAAGGCGGACGTGCCGTGGCAGCAGCTGCAGCAGCACAACCGCATCGACAACCCCTACCGCCTGCCACCCGGCGGGCTGCTGCGCTTCCCGGTCAGCTGGCTGCGGGTCGAACCGGCGCCGGCCCGGGTGCTGGCCGTGCGCGGCGCCGTGCAACTGGTGGCCGCCAATGGCAGCGCCACCCGCGCCCTGCTGGCCGGCGAGCTGCTGCACATCGGCGACACCGTACAGACCGATGCCGATGCCAGCGTCACCCTCGAATTCGCCGATGCATCGCGCCTGCAGCTGCGCGAGCATTCGCGGCTGCGCCTGGACCAGCTGAGCCGCTACGGCCGCACCGGCATGGTCGACACCCGCATGCGCCTGCAGCAGGGCCGGGCCAGCAACCGCGTCACCCCTGCCCGCGGCCCGGCGTCGCGCTACATCATCGATGCTCCTGCTGCTACCAGCAGCGTGCGCGGCACGGTGTTCCGGGTCAGCGCCGGCGACAGTACGCAGGTCGGCGCCACCGAAGTGCTGGAAGGCCGCGTGCAGGTCGACAACCCGCATGGCCAGCGCCTGGTGCGCCCGGGCCAGGCCAGCCGCAGCGCCAGCGCCGATACCGCACCCGACGCCGTCTCCGCGCTGCTGCCCGCGCCGCGGTTGCGCAGCGATGCCACCGCGCTGGCACCACTGCCGGCACGCCTGGCCTGGGAGCCGGTGGCTGCTGCCGACCACTACCGGATTGAAGTCGTGCTGGCCGCCACGCCGGAGATCCTGCTGTTCGCGACCACCACCGGCGACACCTCGCTGGTCATCGACGACCTTCCGCCCGGCGCCCTGCGCCTGCTGCTGCGCGCCGTCGATGCGCAGGGCGTGGAGGGCCTGGATGCCAGCGCCGATTTCCTGCTCAGCGACCAGCCGCCACCGCCGCTGACCGTGTCGCCCCTGCACGGCCAGTCCGTCAACAGTGACCGGCCGCGCTTCCGCTGGACCCAGGCTCCGGGCGCGGGCAGCAGCGTGCTGCAGATCGCCGCCGAGCCTCGTTTCCTGCAGCCGCTGCAGCAGCAGGCCAGCACCGGCACCGACCTGCGCCTGGCCACGCCGCTGCCGCCCGGCCAGTACTTCTGGCGCGTGGCCTCGCGCGATGGCCAGGGCCACCAGGGACCGTTCGGCCAGGCCCTGCCCCTGCAGCTCACCGACGAACCGGTCGACCCGGCCCTGCAGCCGCCCGAAGCTGCGCGTGGCGAGCTGACCCTGCGATGGCAGGCCGGCAGCGAAGGCCAGCGCTACCGCGTGCAGGCCGACCGCCGCGGTGACTTCAAGGCACCGCTGGTGGATGAAACGCTGGCGCAGCCGCAGGTCAGCTTCAAGCGACCGTGGCGCGGCACCCTGCACGTGCGCGTGCAGTACGTCGACGACGACGGCCACGCCGGCCCGTTCTCATCGCCCCAGCAGGTCACGTTGCCGTGCCGGCTGTGCTACGGCGCTGGCGGCGGTGCCCTGCTGCTGTGGCTGCTGCTGTGAGGCGTTCGCCGCTGCCCTGGTCGCGGCGCATCCTGCTGGCCCTGCTGGCCGGCATCGCCACGGCGGTGGTCAGTCACGGGCAGTTCCTGTGGCGGCAGGATGAAGCGGCGTACGACCTGCTGGTGGGCGACTGGGAGTACCGGCCCGATCCCAGCGTGCTGATCGTCGCCATTGATGAAGACAGCCTGCAGCGTATCGGCCAGTGGCCATGGCCACGCTCGGTGCATGCTCGGCTGCTGGACCGGTTGACCGATGCCGGCGCCGAACGGGTGGTGCTGGACCTGATGCTGGCCGAGCCGGACCGCCACGATGCGCGCCAGGATGCCGCGCTGGCCGCGGCCATCCGCCGCAATGGCCGGGTGGTACTGCCCGTGTTGGCGGCGCCGGCGGCGGGCGACCGCCTAGCCGAGGAGCTGCTGCCCATCCCGTTGATCGCGGCCAGCGCCGCGGCGATCGGCCACAGTGATGTCGAAGTCGATGGCGATGGCGTGGCGCGCGGCGTGTACCTGCGCGCCGGCATCGGCCAGGCGCACTGGCCGTCGCTGGGCATGGCCCTGGCCGGCATTCCAGCCAATCGCGTGTACGGCCTGGCCGACCCCGAGCCCGCGCTCGACTCGCCCTATCAATGGCGTCGCGACGACTACGTGCGCGTGCGCTATGCCGGCCCGCCCGAGCGCCTGCCGCAGGTGTCCTACGCCGATGTGCTCGATGGCCAGGTTGACGCGTCGCTGCTGCGCGGCCGGCGCATCGTGGTCGGCATGACCGCCAGCGGCATCGCGCCGCGCCTGCTGACCCCGACCACCCGCGAGTACTGGATGAGCGGCAGCGAATACCAGGCCAACATCGCCTCGATGCTGCTGCAGGACAAGCAGATCAACGTGCTGCCACGCGCCGTGCAGGACCTGCTGTCCGGGTTGATGGCTGCACTGTGCGTGATGCTGCTCGGCCTGCGCCTGCCGTGGCTGGCCGCGCTCTGCTCGCTGCCGCTGGCTCCCGTGCTGGCCTGGCTGCTGCTGCGCGTGGGCAACCTGTGGTGGGCACCGGCGAGCGCCCAGCTCGGCGTGCTGCTGATCCTGCTGGTGTGGGCCATCTGGCGCATCTCGGCCTGGCACCGCCAAGCCAACCGCGATGCGCTGACCGGGCTGGGCAACCGCCTGCGTTTCGAACAGGCCCTGCAGGAAGAATGCGATGCCGCGCGGCGCAGCGGCAAGCCGCTGAGCCTGGCCCTGATCGACGTGGACCATTTCAAGCATCACAACGACCGCCACGGCCACCAGGTGGGTGACGGCGTGCTGCGCGACGTAGCCCGGCTGATCGCCGCACATGCGCGCCGCCCGCGCGACATGGCCGCGCGCTATGGCGGCGACGAGTTCGCACTGGTGCTGCCGGACACGCCGGCCGACGGCGCGCGCCTGGTGGTGGAAGACCTGATCGCCAGCGTGCGCGCATTGCCGCCCCCGGGCGACGGCAGCGGCGCGGGCATCAGCCTCACCATCGGCGTGTACACCCGCGTGCCCGACGGCAGCCTGCACCCCCATCATTTTGTTGAAGGCGCCGATGCCGCGCTGTACCGCGCCAAGGACAACGGCCGCGACGGCTATGCCATGAGTGGCGACCCGTAACGTCGAGCTTGCTCGACTGGCCGTAGAGTCGAGCTTGCTCGACTGGCCGTAGATTCGAACTTGCTTGACTCTACGAAAGCGGCCAGCGACACCAGGCGTAGGGATAATCGCCCAGTCCCAGCGCCAGGCCTGCGCGTACGGGATTCTCCATTACGTACAGAACCTGCTGACGGACATCACGCTCGTCCCGTATCCAGTGATCGTAGTAGCCACGTTGCCAGACCGCAGCACGCCCCCCAAGTGTCGCGTTGATGGCAATGGCAGACCGCGATTTCAGGGACTGCACACAGCGCCCCAACCCACCTTCGCGCAATTGCATTACCCAGTGGAAATGATCTGGCATGACCACCCAGGCGAAAGACCGGGTCAATCCACGCCTGTCGCTGTCCTTGAAGTGTTCCATCAAGGCGCGCGCACATTCCGGGACAGCAAACAAGCGGCGGCGACCGGCCGCTACGCTGGTAATCACGTAGAAGTGTCCAACCGCTGAAGTACGGCAGCGCAATAGTGCAGGACTGGGCATGGCCCAGAGTGGCGCATCGTGTTGGCAGTTGCCGTAGGGAAAGGCGGAATCTGCTGTCGGAGGAGTCGAGCAGAGCAGTCGAGCAAGCTCGACTCTACGAACGGCAAGGGCCAGGAGCAGTCGAGCAAGCTCGACTCTACGACCGGCTGCCGGGGTTCAACATACGCATGCGAATGGTTAGACTCGGGTTCTCGCCCCCGCGCCCCGTCCGCACATGAAAGCCAGCACGTTCCGCCTCGGCATCAACCTGTGGCCGCCGTTCCTGTTCACCGGCATCCATGTCACCCGCATCACCCCGGACTACCGGCAGATCGAGGTGGAGCTGCGGATGCGCCCCTGGAACCGCAACTACGTCGGCACCCATTTCGGCGGCAGCCTGTTCGCGATGACCGATCCGTTCTGGATGCTCGGCCTGATGCATACGCTGGGCCGCGACTACTACGTGTGGGACCGCGCCGGCGCCATCGACTTCCTCAAGCCCGGCCGCGGCACCGTGCGCACCGCCTTCCATATCGACGAAGCGGTGCTGGATGAGCTGCGCGCCGAGGCCGCCAACGGCGAAAAGGTCCTGCGCTGGTTCAGCAACGACGTGGTCGATGCCTCCGGCGAAGTCGTCGCCCGCGTGCGCAAGCAGGTCTACGTGCGCCTGAAGCCACAGGCGCGCGGCAGCGCCGCCTGACCTACAACGGCACCGACAACATCGCATCATCCTTGCCGCCTGCATCACGCGCGCGGCGCGGCACCTGCAGCCGCGTGCCATCGGCCGACAGCACCGGCACGCGCGTGGATGAGCGCCATTGCGCCGGCAGGCGCTGCAGGGCCTGCTGCGGACCCTCCGGCTGCTGGCGCAGCCAGCGCTGTGCGCCCAGCAGGCGCAGCAGGGCCGCCACGTCCTGGCTGCGTGCGGCGTAATCCTGGTAGGCCGGGCCGGAAACATCACTCAGCGTGCAGCCCACGAAGTTGGCCAGGCAGCGCATATCCCAATCCGGGCCCGCAACCACCTCGACCGGCCGGTCGGCCTGCAGCGCAGGCTCCGAGCTTGGACCACAGGCCCAGCCGAAGTTGGCGGCAAAGCGGCCCAGGGTATGTTCGCGATCCATCACCAGCACGGTGCCGGCCTGCTGCAGCGATGCATCGATGGCGGCCCGGGTCATCGCGAACTCGCCCTGCATCGGCCGGCACAGGCTCTGCTCGGCGGCTTCCATCGGCTGCAGCGCGCTTTCGAAGGCCGACGGCAACATCTGGTCCGGCGGCAGTTCCGCCAGCATCTCCGCCAGCAGGTGCACGTTGGCGCGCACCATCGCGGCGCCGATCATGCTGTCGATGAGGGTGTTGCCACCGCGCATCAGGCGTCGACCGAGCTGCACCGAACGACAGCTGCCGGCCAGCGCCACAGGCACATCGCCCTGCACGAAGGCCAGCGCATGCACGCCGCTGCCATCCATCAGCATCTGGTAGCGCGGCATCGGGAACAATCCGGAGGCACCGTCCGGCTGGAACGGGCTGTCGAAGCGCTCTGCATCGGCCAGCGCGTCCAAGCGTTCATGCAGCCCCTCATGCCCGGCATGGGCGGCACGGAACTGCGCGGTATCGGCGCGCACGCGGGCCAGGCAGCTCTCGCCGCTGGACCTGCAATAGCCCTGGTTGTCGACCGTCACTGCCGGTTGCGTGGCCGCCAGCGCGGAATCGATGACATCCGGCGTGGAGCGCGCCTGCCAGCGCCGCGCATCCTCGGCCAGCGCAGCCTCGCGCCGGGCCGGATCCAGGCCGTCGAAGGGCAGCGTCCACAGCAGCGCGAACCCGTTCCTGCCCGGCGCCTTCCGGACGTCTTCCAGCAGCCGCACCTGCTCACGCTGGGCGGCCGGCAGCGGCCAGAACCGCGACAACGTCCACAGCAGCACCGCCAGCACCAGCAGCCCCAGCAGGGCCCAGGCCACTCCGCGCAGCATCCTCAACACAGCATCCCTTCCCTGTCCGGCTCCCGCCCTTGGGTTCCAGCGTAATCCAGCGCCGCCGGCCGCTACAATGCGCACATGTCGCTCGAAGCCCCCGCCCTGGTCCCCCGTCCTTCCCTGCAGCGCCTGTTCCTGACCGGCCTGCTGACCCTGCTGCCGATCTGGCTGACCTGGGTCGTGGTGAAGTTTGTCTTCGTGTTGCTGTCGGGTATTTCCAGCCCGCTGGTGGTGCCGCTGTCCGAGCAGATCGCGACCAGCTTCCCGCACTACCTGGGCTGGGTCCATGCCGAGTGGATCCAGGACACCATCGCCCTGCTGGCCACCCTGCTGGTCATCCTGGCGGTCGGCGTGGCCAGCCGTCGCGTGGTCGGCCAGCGCCTGCTGCGCTGGGTCGGCGCCATCATCAAGCGCATCCCGCTGGCCAGCATCATCTATGACAGCGCCAAGAAGCTGCTGGACATGCTGCAGACCGAACCGGGCAGCACCCAGCGCGTGGTCCTCATCGATTTCCCGCACCGTGACATGAAGTCGGTCGGCCTGGTCACCCGGGTCATCAAGGAACAAGGAACCGACCGCGAACTGGCGGCGGTGTACGTGCCGACCACGCCCAACCCGACCTCGGGCTACCTGGAAATCGTGCCGGTGGAACTGCTCACCCCGACCGACTGGACCGTGGACCAGGCGATGAGCTTCATCATCTCCGGCGGTGCCGTGGCCCCGGCCAGCGTGCCGTTCACCCGCGCCGGCGAACGCCCCGAGTGAGCACCACGCCCAGCGACGCGCCCTACGCGCGCCCCCTGCAGGACCGTGCGGTCCTGCTGTTCATCATCCTGGCCACGTTCTTCTGCGGCAACGCAGTGCTGGCCGAGCTGATCGGGGTGAAGATCTTCGCGCTGGAAGACACGCTGGGCATCGATGCGCTGAACTGGAACCTGTTCGGCCAGACCGGCTCGCTGAGCTTCACCGCCGGCACGCTGCTGTGGCCGGTGGTGTTCATCATGACCGACACCATCAACGAGTTCTTCGGCAAGCGCGGCGTGCGCTTCATCTCGTGGCTGGCGGTGGTGCTGATCGCCTACGGTTTCCTGTTCGCGTTCGCGGCGATCTCGCTGGCTCCGGCCAGCTGGTGGGTCACCTCGATGGATGCGCACGGCGTACCGGATTACCAGGCCGCATTCGCTGCGGTGTTCGGCCAGGGCATGTGGACCATCGCCGGTTCGCTGGTGGCCTTCCTGGTCGGCCAGCTGATCGACGTGGCGGTGTTCCATCGCATCCGCCAGGCCACCGGCGAGCGCCATGTGTGGCTGCGCGCCACCGGCTCGACCGCCGTCTCGCAGCTGGTGGACAGTTTCGTGGTGATCTGGGTCGCCTTCGTGCTGGGCCCGCAGAAATGGCCGACCTCGCTGTTCCTGGCCGTCAGCAGCGTCAACTACGTCTACAAGATGGGCTTTGCGATCGCCCTGATTCCGTTGCTGTACCTGATGCGACGCGCGATCACGCGTTATCTGGGCGAACAACGTGCCGCGCAGCTGCGCGCTGCCGCTGCGGCTGACTGAAGCCCCAGCGACGGCAAGCTGACTGCGCCTTCACGCTGGCCGTACGCGCGCGGATCGTGCAAGCTCCACGGTCTGTGTTCCACGGAAGCTCCTGATGCCGTATCCCACCCGCGCCCTGGCCGCCGCCATCGCCGCGTTGTTCCTGTTCAGTGCCGTGCCGTCGGCAGAGGCAGCGAAGAAGAAGGCCAGCCGCCCCGCCGCCGCGCAGACCCGGCAGGCCGCCAAGCCGAAGGCCAAGCC
>JAFAFD010000364.1 GCA_023423675.1 Pseudomonadota bacterium
AGCTTGAACGGGCCGAATTCGGTGTCGATCTCCCGCTCATCGACGCGCTCGACGGTCTTTTCGGTGGCCAGGCGGTAGGCAATCAGATCGGCGATGGAGCCCATCTTCAGGCCGTGCTCGCGGGCGAACACTTCCAGCTCCGGGCGGCGCGCCATGCTGCCGTCCGGGTTGAGGATCTCCACCAGCACGCCGGCCGGTTCCAGCCCGGCCAGCATGGCCAGGTCGACGCCGGCTTCGGTGTGGCCGGCGCGGGTCAGCACGCCGCCCGGCTGGGCGATCAGCGGGAAGATGTGGCCCGGCTGGTGCAGGTCGGCCGGCCTGGCATTCGGCTTCACCGCGGTGCGGATGGTGTGGGCGCGGTCATGGGCGGAAATGCCCGTGGTCACGCCTTCGGCCGCCTCGATGCTGACGGTGAAATTGGTCTGGAACTGCGCGGTATTGGCCTGCACCATCGGCGCCAGGCCGAGATCGGCGGCGCGGCTGCGGGTCAGCGGCAGGCAGACCAGGCCACGGCCGTGGGTGACCATGAAGTTGATGTCCGACGGCTTGACCAGCTCGGCGGCCATGATGAGATCGCCTTCGTTCTCGCGGTCTTCGTCATCGACGATGACGACCATACGGCCCTGGCGGATGTCTTCGAGGATCTCGGGGATCGGGGCGAAATTCATGCGGCATCTCCCTGTGGGTGCTGACCGTTGGCCGGCACACCGATCAAACGCTCTACGTAACGGGCGACCAGGTCGATTTCCAGGTTCACCGCGCTGCCCACGCCGGTGGCGGAGAAGGCGGTGTTGGCCACGGTGTGCGGGATGAGCGCGACTTCGAAACCTTCGCCGTCCACTTCGTTGACGGTGAGGCTGACGCCGTCCACGCAGATCGAGCCCTTCTTGGCGATGTAGCGGCGAAGGGCGGCCGGCGCGGCAAAACGCCAGCGCTGGGCACGTGCATCTTCGTGGATGGACAGGACCTGGCCGAGGCCATCGACGTGGCCGCTGACCAGGTGGCCGCCCAGGCGGTCGGTCGGGCGCATGGCGCGTTCGAGGTTGATGACCGCCCCTTCAGCCAGCTGGCCGAGCGTGGTCAGGCCGAGGGTCTCGGTAGAGGCATCGGCCTGGAAGCTGCTGGCGTCGAATGCGATGACGGTGAGGCAGACACCGTTGATGGCGATGCTCTCGCCCATCTGCACGTGGTCAAACGGCAGGTTGCCGACGTTGAAGGTGAAGCGGACATCGCCGCCGAAGGCTTCGCGTGCGGCCAGACGGCCTACGCCTTCGATGATTCCAGTAAACAAGAAACGTTCTCCGCGGAAAGTGAGCGAAAAACGCCGCAAGGCAAACAGGCGGGCGCAGGGCCGCAAAGGCCCTGTGGCACCGTCTTCTTTCATCCGGACTATGACCGTCGGCTCCGGCATTGGACCGGATCTGCTGACCCCCGACCATGGGCCGGGGCGCTCGCGGGCTCGTGCTTGCGCACCTACCGCCGGTGGGGAATCGCACCCCGCCCTGAAGACGTTTGTGTACCGGCGAACCGGCTCGGCCAGTGTACCAGCCTGGACTGAACGGGGTCGGATCCCTTTCCGCAGGAAAGGGCTCTGACCCTTGTACGGCCCGCTTGGGGTCAGAGCCCTTTGCGTTGCAAAGGGCTCCGCCCCCTGCCCTGTACGGATCCGCCCCCCAGCTGAACCGACCGCCAGCTGTGACGCAAGTCGCTCGTAATCTGTAAAATTTTCATTAAACTCAAGCCTCGGACGACATGAGGTCGCCACGGACTGCCAAACAGGGTGGCCCGCCAATGGACTGCAATTCACAGGAATTCCCATGCGCAAGATCCTGATCGTGGCCGCACTGCTGGCCGCCGCACCGTTCTCGGCCTCGGCCGATGCCCTGAGCTACACCTACGTCGAAGGTGGCTGGACGCAGGCCAAGGTCAGCGACGACAGCCTCAACGATCCCAAGCTGGACGGCGGCTACGTACGCGGTTCGGTGGCCCTTGCCGAGCAGGTGCACGTGTTCGGTGGCTGGAACTACGGCAGCAAGACCTACCACTTCACCGATGGCTCGGTGAAGCTGGAACTGAACCAGCCGGAGCTGGGCATCGGCTACCACATGCCCTTCAGCGACCGCGTCGACTACACCGCCGACATCGCCTGGGTGCGTCAGCAGGCCAAGATCACCGACCGCCTGGACGGTTTCGCTGATGAAACCTTCAAGGACCACACCAACCTGGTGCGCGCCACCATGGGCCTGCGTGGCAAGCCCTCGCGCATGACCGAAGCCTGGATCAAGGCCGGTTACATGGATGGCGGCAACAATTTCGAAGGCACCTGGGTCGGTACCCTCGGCGGCCAGATCAACTTCACCAGGACCTGGGGTCTGGTGGGCGAGGTCTCCGGCTACCGCGACGTCACCCAGTTCTCGGCCGGCGTCCGCGCCAGCTTCTGATTGCTCGATCCTCGTCGTGTAATCGAACGGGCTCCGCAAGGGGCCCGTTTTTGCATGGGCGCTTATCGCAGTTCATCCAACCTGCGCATCGGTCCACGGAAGATGGCATACCGCCACGATGACGCAATTCTCTGTTGTCGCTCGCAGTAGTAACGCGGATCCGACAACTCAGTAGATCCACGCCATGCGTGCATGGATCTCACCGCATCACGCGCGCAGCAGCAAACGCAGGTCATCCCCCACCTGGCGCTGATCGATCAAGCGAAGGCGGCGCTGCTGGTCCATCGCTTCAATACCGAGGCCGGCCAGAAGCGGGCGGCCGGTATCCCCCAGCAGCGTCGGCGCCTGATACAGCAGCAGCTCATCCACCCAGCCGCCACGCAGCAGCGCGCCGGCCAGGGTGGCACCGGCTTCGGTGTGCACTTCGTTGACACCGCGCTCGGCCAGCAGCGCCAGTACCGCGCCCAGATCCAGGCGGCCATCGACGCTCGGCACGCTGGCGAACTCGGCATCGGCCGCATCCGGTGCGCTCACCGCAGCATCGTGCACATACAAGGTCGGCGCCCCGCCCTCGCGCACGCGGCTGCATTCCAACGAGCGCAGTCGGGAATCCAACACCACCCGTAACGGCGGCATCACCTCGGTATCTGCCAGTCGCACGGTCAGCATCGGATCGTCGGCCAGCACCGTATCGGCACCGGTGAGGATCGCGCCGGCACGCGCGCGCCAGTGCTGCACGTCTTCGCGCGCCGCCGCGCCGGTGATCCACTTCGAGCTGCCATCAGCCATCGCCGTGCGACCGTCCAGGCTGGCGGCCAGCTTCACCCGCAGCCAAGGGCGGTTGCGCTCCACGCGCGACAGGAAGCCCTTGTTGAGCTCGCGCGCCTGCGTCGCCATCAGGCCCTCGCACACTTCGATGCCTGCTTCGCGCAGCAGGTTGAAGCCACCGCCATCGACCTTCGGGAAGGGATCGCGCAGCGCCGCGACCACGCGCGACACACCGGCTTCGATCAGGGCAAGCGCGCACGGTGGCGTGCGGCCGAAATGCGCGCAGGGTTCCAGAGTCACGTAGGCGGTGGCACCCCGCGCTTCGCTGCCGGCCTCGCGCAGGGCGAAGACCTCGGCATGCGGGCCGCCAGCACGCTGGTGCCAGCCCTGCCCGACCAAGCGTTCGCCATGGGCGATCACGCAGCCGACCATGGGATTGGGGCGGGTGGTATAGGCGGCACGCTCGGCCAGACGCAGTGCGTTGGCCATGTGCAGGTGGTCGAGGACGGTGAACGGTGTGGTCATGCGGCCATGGTAACGCCGCTGGTGTGGATGCATGCCATCATGCCAACCAACGGTTGGCACCCACCACCCACCCGGGCGTCAGCCCTTCTTTTTCTTGGTCAGGGCGATGACATCGCCCAGCAGCTGCAGCTGTTCGGTGCTGGACGGCAGGTCGCGCTCCAGCTTCTCGATCTCCTCGCGGAAATCAGCCACGTCCTCGAAGCTGCGGTAGACCGAGGCGAAGCGCACGTAGCCGACGTGGTCGAGCTTGCGCAGTTCGTTCATCACGAACTCGCCGACCCTGATCGAGGGCACTTCGCGTTCGCCGCTGATGCGCAGCTGGTGGACCACGGCGCGTACCGCCGCTTCGATCTTCTCTTCCGGCACGGCGCGCTTCTGCAGCGCGCGGTCGAAGCCGGCGCGCACCTTGCGCTGGTCGAAGGCTTCGCGGGTGCCATCGCTCTTGACGATGGCCGGCAGCTTCAGCTCGACCGTTTCCAGGGTGCTGAAACGTTCGTTGCAGGCCTCGCACTCACGCCGACGGCGGATCGTCGCGCCGTCTTCAGAGACGCGCGAATCGATGACCCGTGTATCGGCATGCTGGCAGAAGGGGCAGTACATGGAACGCCTGGCTCAGGGGGAATACCACTCTGTCATCGTCATGACAGCGTCGCAAAGGTACCTGAGAAGGGCTTTTGCAGCAAATCAGGGCGGCGCTCAGCCTTATGCGGCGAGGCGATACCGACGACGCAGCCAAGCCAGATGCGCCGCCGGCAGCAGCAGCGGCGGGCCCGCCAATGGCAGGAAAAGTATCTGCCAATGGGAAAGTCGAAACGCAGAGCCCCGCATCAATCCGTAAGCCTCCGCCAGCAACACCTTGATAGAGACAGCCAACGCTGGCAGGGCAGCCGCTACGCCAAGCATCAGCATCAGCCAAGGGAACGCTGGTGTCTCCTGCAAGGCAGAACGCCCCCGTCGCAGGTACAGCCAACTCAGCCAAACCCAAGCGATCACGCCAGCCAGCCCCGTCATTGACCAAGCGAATGCCATCAGGCTCCGGTTGTCGTGCTCGAAGCCGGGGTCGATAACCGCCATCAGCAGCACGAAGCCAATCACAAGGCCGCTGACAATCAAGCCCGGGACACCGAGCAGCAGACACTCCAACAGATACAACCGTTTGTGTGTTCGTTCATTCTTCACTGCGCGCTCCTTGGCCACCAGCGCAGGCCGGGGACCAGCCTGATAGCAGGCCACCCTACACAGACGAGGCGCATCAATAAGTGGCAAGACACACAGTGCCGACGCATGGGTCGACAAGACCTCCGCCAGGAAACGGTCTCAGCGCATCACGGTCATACGCAATCGGTTCTCGGCGCTTGCAGCCCGAAGTGCGATTACGACATCTACGAGGTGTGGCCGCCGTAGGCAGGCAATCTCCATATCACCAAGCGAATTGCCTGGAACGTCAGGCGTTCTGAAGGCAACCAAGCCGCCAGCGCAGCCACGCCAGATGCGCAGCCGGCAGCAGCAGCGGCGGGCCGTACAGCAACAGCGCAAAGCCCTGCGCGCGTTCGGTCAGCCCGACCACCACGCCCAGCACGACGGCGGGAATGGCCGC
>JAFAFD010000365.1 GCA_023423675.1 Pseudomonadota bacterium
GATTTCGAACCCGGCGCGGGCGGAACGCATGACATCGGCTTCACCGCGCGCTACATCCGCACCGACGAGCCGCTGGTACCCGGCGTGATCAAGGGCGAAGCCGTACTCAACGTGGACTACTGGTAATGGCCCGGCGGCGGCCCTGAATGTCGCATCACGCCCATTTCACGGTGGCTGAATAACGCTGGCCCCGCTCCCCTGCTCCATTCCGCAATGCAACACATTCGATGGCGGAGCGCAAATCGGCACTCCACCATGCGCAGCCCCGATTCAGGAGATTCTCTCATGCAATCCCGGCACAATCGCTATTCCGCGCTTTCGCTCGCCCTGACCACCGCACTCACCCTTGGTATTTCCAGCCAGGCCCACGCGCAGCAGGTCATCGCTGACGGCGATCAACAAACCCCGGCGGCCGGCGACTACAGCGTCTCAGGTTTCGGAAACCATGCTTTCCACGCACTCAACGGCGGCAGCATCGTGCCATTGGGGCCGGTCAACGTAAGTGCATCCGGCGATAGTGCATCGGCCGCGCGTGCGGAGGGTGCCGGCAGCCTCATCGAGCTGAACGGTTCGACCCTGACCACCTCGGGTTTTGGCGCCATGACGGCCTTGGCGACCACCGGCGGCGAACTGCGCCTGACCGCAACCGAGGTGATCAATACCGGCACGGGCATGGGCGTTGTCGCGCAGGTAGGCAGCCAGGCCAACCTGCAGGATGTGGACATCCGCATGCAGGGCGTGTCCTCGGTCGGGCTCTCCGGTGGCGGCGACATCACCATGACCGGGGGCTCGATTTCGGCCCTGGGGATTGGCAGCCGGGCCGTGTCGGCCACCGGGGCCAACCTGCGCCTGACCGGCGTTGCCATTGAAGGCGAGTCAGGCATCTGGCTGGCCGACAGCAATCGGCTGGAACTGGCCGGAAGCAACGTCAAGGCCAGTCGCATCGCACTGGACATCAACAGCTTCGGCAACAGCGTCACGGTGGCCGACTCCACGCTGCACAACACCGGTGACGGGGTGGGCGCGGTGGGGATGTTTTCCGACGCGACACTGACCATGGCACGCAGCGCTGTCATCAGCGAAGGGTCCAGCGCGGTCGGCATCGATGTGCGAGCCGGCACGGCGGATCTGGACAGCGTGGATGTGACCACGGCCGGCGCGAACAGCCATGGCCTGTATGCCGAATTCACCGCCTTTGGCACGCCTGCCCGCATCACCGCGCGCGGCGGCCAGGTGCAGACCCGTGGCGACGGCGCGGCCGGTGCGCTTGCACGCCAGGGCGGCAGCATCAGCCTGGATGGCACCGCAATCCTCACCGCAGGCAATGCGGCGCACGGCGTCATCGCCGGTGGCACCGGCACGGTGAGACTGGTCAATACCCAGGTGCGGACCGAGGGCGAGGACGCGTGGGCGGCGGTCATCAACAGCAACGGCAGCCTGGGCATCGACGGTGGCTCGCTGGAAGCTGTGCAGGGCGGCGGTGTGTGGGTGCGCAGTACACGCGACAGCGGCCTGACCCTGGCAAACGGCGCGGTGGTGTCCGGCGGCAATGGCATCGCCGTGGCGCTGGATGCGGCCGTTGCCGGGCGCTACGACATCAGCCTGGACGATGGCGCGCAGCTGCTGGGTGATGTGGCCATCCATCCGGACGACGCCGGTGCCGGCCTGGTGCCACAGTCGGAAGTGCATGTGGCCCTGGCCAACGGCTCGCTGTGGACCGGCGGCACCCTGCTTGCGCGCAGCGTGACGCTGCAGGGCGGCAGCCAGTGGAACGTACTGGGCGACACCCGCATCGGTGCGCTGGAGGTGACCGACAGCACCGTGGCGATGGGCGGCGACGGCAGCGGCGCGCTCAGCAGCCTCGCCATTGCCGGTGATTTCACCACCTCGGCGGCCACGCTGCTGTTCCGCGGCGCGTTGGCCGGCGATGACAGCGTGCTCGGCCATGTGCATGTGCTCGGCAATACCGTGGGCGATGCGCTCGTACGCGTTGAAAATGTGGGCGGCGCCGGCGCGCAGACCGTTGATGGCATCGAGCTGATCCAGGTCGATGGCAGTTCATCGGCTACCTATACCCTGGCCGGTCGCGCGGTCGCCGGTGCCTATGATTATTTCCTGTTCAAGGGCGGTGTGGTCGGCGGCGAGGGCAACTGGTATCTGCGTTCAACGGTGAACGATCCGTGCGCGATCGACCCCAGCGCCCCCGGCTGCACACCTGACCCGCCCGTGGATCCGCCGGTCGACCCGCCAGTTGACCCGCCAGTCGACCCAGTCGATCCAGTCGACCCAGTCGATCCGCCAGTCGACCCGCCGGTCGATCCGGAGCCGGTGCTGCGCCCGGAGGGCGGCGCCTACCTGGCCAACCTCACCGCAGCGCAGAACATGTTCGCGCTGGGCTACCACCACCGGCAGGCCGGCCAGAACAGTGGCCGTGGCTGGGTACGTGTGGATGGCTCGCGGAATGGTTTCGATGCGGTCAGCCGTCAGCTCGATATTCGTGGCAACAACCAGTCTCTCGCCGTGGGTGCCGATCTGATGCGCAACGAGGCAGGCAGCACGTTCGGTGTGATGCTGGCCGGCGGCAATGCCAGCAGCACATCGGTGAACGGCCTCACCGGCTATTACGCCCGCGGCAAGGTGAAGGGTGAAGCCTTGGGGGTGTACGGTACCTGGCGCGCTGCGCATAGCGACCCGTATGCCGGTTTCTACGTGGATGCCTCAGTGCAGCGTGCGCAGTTCCGCAATCGCGTGGAGGGCGTGGCCCTGACCCCGGAGCGTTATGACAGCAAGGCGTGGCAGGGCGCGGTGGAAACGGGTTACGCGCTGCGTCTGGGTGGCGATGCCCGCGGCGGCCTGTTCCTGGAGCCGCAGCTGCAGGTCGGCTACAACCGTTGGGACAGCCTGCGCCATACCGAAGCCAACGGCACGGTGGTGACCACGCGTGATGCCGATGGCATGTTCGGCCGTGCCGGAGTACGCCTGTCCGGTGTCACCCGCTGGGGCAATGGCGCAGCCGACGTGCAGCCGTTCATTGCCGCGCATTGGCTGCACCAGCGCGCGGCCTCCAGCGTGTTGATGGATGACGAGCGGGTGGATGCACGCATACCGCGCAGCCGCGGCGAGTTCAGTGGCGGTGCGTCGGTGAAGTTTGCCGGCGGGGTAGGGGTGGGGGGCGGCCTGGCGCTGCAGCGCGCCTCGGGCTACCACCAGACCAGCGCACAGATGGGCGTCAGCTACAGCTGGTAAGCCCGCTCACCTTCCCACCGGTAGCGCCGGGCCATGTCCGGCGGCCTTTCTCGGCCCCCCTGTAGAGC
>JAFAFD010000370.1 GCA_023423675.1 Pseudomonadota bacterium
CGAGCCCCCATGGATGGGTTTACGGCGTGTCCTGCAAGCCCACATCGCCCCGCCCAACCCGCAGCAGTCCAGGGCCGCTGTTGCTCCGGCTTTTGCTCCGGCCGTTGCCCTGGCTTGGGCGCCTCTGCGGGTGCCGGGCGCCGCCCGGCCAAAGCCCTCCCCCCGGTTCCGGTACAATGTCGGGCCCGTTTCCCAACTACGGTTCCCCGGACATGATGGTCCTCGAGGGCGCGCCCGCCCTGTCGCTGTTCCGCCGCGAACGCCTTGAATCCCGCCTGCAGTCCATCGCTCCCTCCCTGCGCATCAGCGGTGCCTGGCACGTCTACTTCGTCCAGCCCGAAGGCTCGGCCAGCCCCGACGTGGCCACCCTGTGCCGCATCCTGGAAGCCCAGCCGCAGGCCGAGGCCATCGCCGACGGCGCCGTCAGCCGCATCGTCGTGCCCCGCCTGGGCACCCTGTCGCCCTGGTCCAGCAAGGCCACCGAACTGGTCCGCGGTGCCGGCCAGCCGGTCAGCCGGGTCGAGCGCGGCCTGCGCATCGACGTGCAGGGCTGGCCGACCGAGGCCGCCGCCCAGCAGGCGCTGGTCAAGGCCCTGCATGACCCGATGACCCAGTCGGTGCTGGACACCGTCGACCAGGGCCAGGCCCTGTTCACCACCCCGGCGCGGGGTGAACTGGAACGCGTGCCGGTGGACCAGCTGGAGGCCGCCAACCAGCGCCTCGGCCTGGCCATGGCCCAGGACGAGATCGACTACCTGCGCGAACGCTTCACCGCGCTGGGCCGCTCGCCGTCCGATGTCGAACTGATGATGTTCGCGCAGGCCAACTCCGAGCACTGCCGCCACAAGATCTTCAACGCCAGCTGGACCATCGACGGCCAGGAACAGGACCGTTCGCTGTTCCGGATGATCAAGAACACCCACCAGCAGACCCCGCAGCACACGCTCAGCGCGTACAGCGACAATGCCGCGGTGATCGAAGGCCACCCGGCCTCGCGCTACCGCCCCGATCCGGCCAGTGGCGAGTACCGCCGCGAACCGCAGGTGCCCAGCGCCTTCCAGATCAAGGTGGAAACGCACAACCACCCGACCGCGATCGCGCCGTTCCCGGGCGCCTCGACCGGCAACGGTGGCGAGATCCGCGACGAAGGCGCGACCGGCCGCGGCGGCAAGCCGAAGGCCGGCCTGTCCGGTTTCTCGGTCTCGCACCTGCGCATTCCCGAGCTGCCGCAGCCGTGGGAAGCGCCGCGCGCGCTGAACCCGCGCATGGCACCGGCGCTGGAAATCATGACCGACGGCCCGCTCGGCGGCGCCGCGTTCAACAACGAGTTCGGCCGCCCGAACCTGCTCGGCTACTTCCGCAGCTTCGAGCTGCCTGAAGGCGCCGATCTGGTGCGCGCCTACGACAAGCCGATCATGCTGGCCGGTGGCCTGGGCGCGATCGACCGCATCCAGGTCGACAAGATCCAGCTGCAGGCCGGTGATGCGGTCATCGTGCTCGGTGGCCCGGCGATGCTGATCGGCCTCGGTGGCGGTGCCGCCAGTTCGGTGGCCTCCGGCGAAAGCGCCGAGGACCTGGACTTCGCCAGCGTGCAGCGCGACAACCCGGAAATGGAACGCCGCTGCCAGGAGGTCATCGACCGCTGCGTGGCGATGGGCGCCAACAACCCGATCAAGTTCTTCCACGACGTCGGTGCCGGTGGCCTGTCCAATGCCATCCCCGAACTGCTGCACGACTCCAGCGTCGGCGGCGTCATCGACCTGGGCAAGGTGCCCACCGATGATCCGTCGCTGTCGCCGATGCAGCTGTGGTGCAACGAATCGCAGGAACGCTACGTGCTTGGCGTGGCCCAGGAACGCATGGCCGAGTTCGCCGCGCTGTGCGCCCGTGAGCGTTGCCCGTTCGCCGCCGTCGGCGTGGCCACTGCCGAAGAACACCTGGTGGTGGCCTACGGTGCGGTGCCGGGCCACACCCCGGCCGATGCGCCGATCGACCTGCCGATGGACGTGCTGTTCGGCAAGCC
The DNA here is from genome assembly GCA_023423675.1 of Pseudomonadota bacterium. Lineage (GTDB taxonomy): Bacteria > Pseudomonadota > Gammaproteobacteria > Xanthomonadales > Xanthomonadaceae > Stenotrophomonas. Next base: position 2,024 of record JAFAFD010000370.1, read on the forward strand.
GCCGAAGATGCACCGTGATACCGCGCACCCGCCGGCCCCGCGCTGGCCGGCGCTGAAGACCGGTGGCCTGGACCTGCAGGAAGCCGGTCTGCGCGTGCTCGCGCACCCGACCGTGGCCTCGAAGAACTTCCTGGTCACCATCGGTGACCGCAGCGTCGGTGGCCTGACCGCGCGCGAGCAGATGGTCGGCCCGTGGCAGCTGCCGGTGGCTGACGTTGCCATCACCCTGGCCGACTTCGACGGCGTGGCCGGCGAAGCGATGTCGCTGGGCGAGCGCACCCCGCTGGCCCTGCTCGATGCCGCTGCCTCGGCGCGCATGGCCGTCGGTGAAGCGCTGACCAACCTGTGCGCGGCTCCGGTCGATGCGCTGGATGAGATCAAGCTGTCGGCGAACTGGATGGCCGCTGCCGGCCATCCGGGCGAAGACGCGCTGCTGTACGACGCGGTGAAGGCGGTGGGCATGGAACTGTGCCCGCAGCTGGACATCAGCATTCCGGTGGGCAAGGACTCGCTGTCGATGCAGGCGCAGTGGCACGACCAGGGCGAAGCCCACAAGAGCGTGTCGCCGGTGTCGCTGGTCATCTCGGCGTTCGCGCCGGTGGCCGACGTGCGCCAGCAGCTGACCCCGCTGCTCGACCGCGACGTGGACAGCGAGCTGTGGCTGATCGGCCTCGGTGCCGGCAAGCAGCGCTTGGGCGGTTCGATCCTGGCCCAGGTGCATGCCGACCACGGCGACCTGCCGGCGTTCGCCGGTGCCGCCCCGGACCTGGACGACCCGCAGCGCCTGCGTGGTTTCTTCGAACTGATCCGCGATGCGCGCCAGGCTGGCCTGCTGCTGGCCTACCACGACCGCAGCGACGGCGGTGCCTTCGCCGCACTGTGCGAAATGGCCTTCACCTCGCGCCTCGGCCTGGACATCACCCTCGATGCCTGGGGCGATGATCCGTTCCGCAGCCTGTTCAACGAAGAACTGGGTGCGGTGGTGCAGATCGCCCGCGAAGACCGTGTGGCCTTCGCCGATCTGGTCGAGCGCCATGCACTGATCGAGTGCGCGCAGCGCATCGCCAAGCCGACCACCGCACCGGTGGTGCGCGTGTCGCTGGGTGGCGAGAACCTGGCCGAATGGCGCTGGGAAGCGCTGTTCGACGCCTGGTGGTCGGTCACCCACGCGATGCAGAAGCGCCGGGACAATCCGGCCAACGCCGATGCCGAGCGCGAGGTGGCGCGTGCGTTCAATGCGCCGGGCCTGAAGCCGAAGCTGAGCTTCGACCTCAACGAAGACGTGGCCGCGCCGTTCATCAGCACCGGTGCGCGTCCGCGCGTGGCCGTGCTGCGCGAACAGGGCGTCAACGGCCAGATCGAAATGGCCAACGCCTTCGAACGTGCCGGCTTCCGCGCCTACGACGTGCACATGAGCGACCTCATCGAAGGCCGCGTCGCCCTGCAGGAGTTCACCGGCCTGGTGGCCTGTGGCGGCTTCAGCTACGGCGACGTGCTCGGTGCCGGTCGTGGCTGGGCGACCTCGATCCTCGAGCGCAGCGCGCTGCGTGATGCCTTCGCCGCGTTCTTCGCCCGCGAGGACAGCTTCGCCCTGGGCGTGTGCAACGGCTGCCAGATGATGAGCCAGCTGAAGGACATCATCCCCGGTGCCGAGCACTGGCCGCAGTTCCGCCGCAACGCCAGCGAGCAGTTCGAAGCCCGCACCGCGCTGCTGGAAGTGGTGGAGTCGCCGTCGATCCTGCTGCGTGGCATGGCCGGTTCGCGCCTGCAGGTGGCGGTTGCGCATGGCGAAGGCCAGGCCGTGTTCGACAACGCCGTGGACCAGGCCACCGCGCGCGTGGCGCTGCGCTACGTCGATGGCAACGGCAACGTCGCCAGCCAGTACCCGCTGAACCCGAACGGTTCGCCGGACGGCATCACCGGCCTGACCAGCACCGACGGTCGCGTCACCATCATGATGCCGCACCCGGAGCGCACGCCGCGTGCGCTCAACCTGAGCTGGGCCCCGGCCGAGTGGCAGGGTGATTCGCCGTGGATGCGCATGTTCCGCAACGCGCGGGTATGGTGCGGCTGACGGCGCATTTGCCGCGCAGGCTGCAATGCGATGACGTACGGAAAACCCGACAGGCGACTGTCGGGTTTTTCTTTATGGGGGCAGAAACTCCTGCCGCAGCGGTGAGTTACATGCATTTACACGGCGTCGATATCCCGTCACAAGCAGATAACAAAATCGCCAAATAAATAGGCGAAAACGTGAACTGGTTCACGGCAATCGCTTTTCCTGCGTCAAAGTCTTGACGATCTTGAAAGTTCCCGTTAACACTTGGGCCCTGTTTCAAATCTGTTCATATCGCAGTAACCGCACGTCGCTCTGCGCCCGGTTTTCTGTCGCTGCGCGGCGTTCGGCAATACCCGCAGTAAATCACGCGAATAACGCCCCCAGGGGGGACGTTGGACCAGAAGGCCCGGCGATGGCGTTGCTTTGCCCAAAACCAGCCCAGAAATCAGGAGCCGTATCGATGAATCGGATTTATCGCAAGGTCTGGAACAAAGCGTTGGGTCAGTTGGTGGTGGCCTCGGAACTGGCCTCTTCCGACACCCGCGGTGGGGTCGTCGACCAGCGCCGCGATGCCGACCACGTCCGGCCGGTGACCCTGGCCGCAGCCCTTGCCCTGGCCATGGGACTGGGAGGCTCCGGCCTCGCCGCCGCACAGTCGGTGGAAGTCGGCGGCAACGCCAACTGCGTGACCCTCAGCAGCAGCGTGATCGACCAGTGCGTGGTTGACGGCAGCGCCAACGCCAGCGGCCGCAACGCGGTGGCCGTGGGCACCGGCAGCACCGCCAACGCCGCCAACAGCGTCGCGCTGGGTGCCGGCTCCACTGCCAACCGCGCCAACACCGTGTCGGTGGGCGCAACCGGCAGCGAACGACAGATCACCAACGTGGCCGCAGGTACGGCGGCCACCGATGCGGTCAACCGCGCGCAGCTCGATGCGCAGGCGCAGGCCACCCAGGCCGCACTGGCCACCGCCACCGCGCAGGGCCGCCGCTACTTCAAGGCCGATGGTGCGGGCGATGACAGCGACGCCGCGCAGATCGATGGCGAAGGCGCACTGGCCGCTGGCGCATCGGCCACCGCCGATGGCGACGACACCACGGCGCTGGGCCACAACGCACAGGCGACCGCTGATAGCGCCACCGCCGTCGGCGCGCAGTCGCAGGCCTCGGGCAGCGGCAGCACCAGCGTCGGCGCTGGCAGCACCGCCAGCGGCACCGCATCGGCCAGCTTCGGCGTCGGTGCCGAAGCCAGCGGCGGTTACAGCACCGCTCTGGGCGGCCTGTCCAACGCCTCGGCCTTCAACGCAACCGCGGTCGGCAACGCCGCCAACGCGAGCGGTTCCAACAGCGTGGCCGTCGGCGGCGATGCAGAAGCCAGCGGCGCCTACAGCACCGCCACCGGCCAGGGCAGCCTCGCCACCGGCACCAACTCGGTGGCTGTGGGTGGCGCGCTGTTCGGCCTGCTGCCGACCGAAGCCTCGGGCGATTACTCCACCGCCGTCGGTGGCGGCGCGTGGGCACCGGGCACCAATGCCACCGCATTGGGCAACGCCGCCGAAGCACAGGGCGCCAACAGCGTCGCGCTGGGTGCCGATTCGATCGCCGAGCGCGACAACACCGTCTCGGTCGGTGGCGCCGGCAACACCCGCCAGATCACCAACGTCGCTGCCGGTACCGAAGGCACCGACGCGGTGAACAAGGACCAGCTGGACGAGGTCGCCGCGACCGCGGAGAACACCCGCAAATACTTCCAGGCCAGTGGCAGCGA
>JAFAFD010000043.1 GCA_023423675.1 Pseudomonadota bacterium
ATTACCAGTAGTCCACGTTGAGTACGGCTTCGCCCTTGATCACGCCGGGTACCAGCGGCTCGTCGGTGCGGATGTAGCGCGCGGTGAAGCCGATGTCATGCGTTCCGCCCGCGCCGGGTTCGAAATCCTGGATCCGCCCGAACTGTACTTCAGTGCCCGCCTGCAGCAGCTGTACCTGCACGCCCCGCGCGTCTGAATCTGCGGTAGGAGTCAGCAGGCTTCCCGAGTTGGTCGCATCGCCGGCATCGGTGAGTGTCATCGTCGCGCGCGGCGCATCCGTGCCGCAGTCCATGCGTACCGCAAGCGGCTTTTCGTTGGCCGTAGCGCCCGGTGCCGCGAGCTCAGCCATCTGCACGTCCTTCAGCGACATTGAAACATCCTGCAACGGGCACGTCACGGCAGGGAACTGGGGCGCAAGATAGTAGGGCGATGTGACATCAAGCTCGGGATGGCCCGGTGATCGCAGCGAGATGTGGCCAGTACGTACAAGGGACGTGCGCATTCGCCCGCCGCGCGAGAAGACGAGTGCCCTGTGGCTGATGGTGCTTTGCACACCATACCCCGGGCTGGTTTCATACGGCAGCTCCAGATCCTCACCCAGACGGAGAGGCTTGCGGTCGTAGACGTTCGTGTAGACATCAAAAGCAAGCAACGCCGAATCAACGCCGGTGGCATAGGATGCATAGGTCCGGCCGTCGTACTGGATATCGCCCACATAATTCAACCCAGGGACCTCAAGCCGCACGAACACCGAAACGAAGCCACCAGGCAGTGCGCATTTTTCATACGAGACCCGACCTGCCTGCTCTTCCATGAATACATTTGGGCCGGATGGCCAGGATGTGTAGACGGTATCGAGCACTATATCCGGCTTGGCCGTGTACTGATTGCAGGCCATCGCGGTACCCGCAGCAAGCAGTAGTGCCAGCGCCGTGGACAGCATGGCGGGAATTGACTTGCGCGGCGTTGAGCCGGCGGATGCAGTGTAAACAAGAACAGACATGCAACGATCTCCGTTATGGGCAGTGGCCGCTGAACGCTGTGCGCGCGCGGCCATTGCTTACTCGTAGTCAGCAGTGACCACGATCTCGGTGGACACATCACCTGCGCTCGGCGTTGCGCCGGTGGGCAGGAAGTACGCCGCACGCAGGTCGTAGCGCGCCGTGGCGCCGGTGACCGGCACGTCGATGCCGGTGTCGCCGTCCTTCAGGTAGGTGCTGCCGGTGGTGCCGGACAGCAGCGAGATCGACACGCCGCCAGCCGCATCGGCGGTGGCGGTGTTTTTCCAGCGGGTGGCATCGCCATCGGCGGCGGTGCCGGCAAAGGACAGCACCGCCTTGTTCACGCCCACGCAGCCGGTGAATTCCAGTGCGCCGGCCTTGATCTGGCTGTCCGCGCCCGGGGTGAGGTCATTGGCCTTGATCGAATCCAGCGACACGGTGGCATTGGCCAGAGAGCAGGTGCCCGGCAGCACCTTGCCACTGATGGTGAGGGTGGCGCTGTCGGCCAGGGCCAGCGGCGCGGCGGCCAGCAGGGTGGTGCACAGGGTGATGCGGTTGAACAGGTTCATGGAAAACCTCCTTGGATGGCAAAATTGAACTCGGAACATCAGAGCGCGGTGGGCGCGGTTGAATCCAGCGCGGCCTGCAGCCCGGGGCTCAGGGCCGGCAAGGGCGTGCACACGGCCTGGCTCCACGACAGGCCGTAGGCATCGGGCGCGTCGGGGGTGCTGTAGTCCAGGCGGCAGCGGTGCGGGCCGTCCGGGTCGACAATCAACTGGCCCTGCTCGGGCGCGCCACGCAGCTGGATCACCCCGCCCTGCCCGACGGCGCCATAGCTGCGGCCTGCTTCATCTTCGATGCGTGCGGCAAAGGGCAGGGGCTGGCCCAGGGCATCGGTGGCATCGATGAACAGCGTGCGTTCGCGGGTGGCATTGAAGGCCACGCGCACGATGCTGCCGGCGGTGGGCGCCACCCGCTGCGAGGTCTGCAGCAGTTCCACGTCCATCGACAGACCGGACGGATCCAGTTCGATCTGGTTCCAGCGGTAGGGGCTGACATGCGGCAGCAGTGCGTAGCCGTTGCGACCGATGCGCACCCGGTCGCCATAGCCGATGCGCGCGCCCTGCGCGCCATCGGCCTGTACCAGGGCAAAGCCATCGCCCACCGGTGCACCGACGTTGATGCCGCCGCGATGCAGTACCACGCTGCCGGCAGCGCTGGCATTGACGGCGCTGTAATCACCCGCGCGGCTGTAGCCGGCGGTGACCGTGCCATGGCCGCCGCGGTAGGACGCGTAGGCGCTGGTGCTGCCCGCAGCGTCACTGGCCTCACTGGCGGACACGCTGTAACTGAACTGCTGATCCGCGCCGGCGCTGCCACTGAGACCCAACTGGGCCTGCTGGCCGCGGGCGGAGTGCGCCAGCTGCGAACTCAGGCGCGGCGCACGCGGTGCGACGCCCAGCGGAATGCTGAAGGTGGCGGCATAGCGGGTGTCCTGGCGACCCTCGCCCACGCGCAGGCGCATGGCCGACAGACCCAGATTGGCGCGACCGATGCTGGTCTGGAAGCGCAGCTGCAGATCGTTCTGCTGTTGCGCACTGTCCCAGTAGCGCACATGCCCGCCACTGAGCGAGAGCGTGCTGCGCTCGCCCACGCGCTGCGAGAAGTTGACCTGGAAGCGCTGCCGCGCGCGGCCGGCAAACCCCCAGTCGTCGTTGTAGACCTGGGCGAAATCATTCAGGCCCAAGTAGCCACGGGTGCTGTAACGCAGCGCGGCCAGGCCGAAGTTGGTGCCCGTTTCTGCGATGTAGCGCTGGTAGTTCAGCCGGAAGCTGTTGCCGGCCATCTGCGTGTCGTTGCCCAGGCGCGCACGTGCATGGGTGATGTCGGCACCGAAGGCGCCGATGGGCGTGTTGATGGCGCCACCGACGAGCGCGGACTGGAAGCCCTCGGCGATCTGCAGGCCGCCCAGCGCGGTGAAGTGGTTGCTGATGCCGCGCGCATAGGTGGCTTCGGCAAAGCGCAGGGCCTGGCGCGTGCCGCGTGCGTCGCGCAGTTCACCGGCGGTGGCACTGAAGCGGCTGGCACCGGGGCGCAGCGCCTGCGGCACTGCCGAGAAGCTGACGTTGAACTGCTGCTGGCGGCCATCTGCTTCGGTGACGGTGACGTCCAGGTCGCCACCGAAGTTGGTCGGGTACAGGTCCTCGATCGAGAACGGACCCGGCGCCACGCTCACCTCATGGATGACGTGGCCGTTCTGGCGGATGGTGACCACCGCATTGGTCTCGGCAATGCCCTGCACGACCGGCGCGAAGCCACGCAGCGAATCGGGCAGCATGCGCTCATCGCTGGCCACGCGTGCACCGGTGAACGACAGCGACTCGAACAGTTCGCCACCGGTATTGCCCTGGCCCAGCAGCAGCTGCGCATTCCATGCCGGCAGATCGCGCTGCAGGGTACTGCTGATGACATCGTGGCGAGAGCCATGGGTGCCCTGGCTGAAGGACGCGCGGTGGCGCAGCCGCCAGGCGCCCAGGTTCACCCCGGTGTTCAGGCCGAGATAGGTGTTCTGCTGGCCCTGGCTGCGGCTGTGGTTGAGGCTGTAATCGAAGAACGCGGCCGTGACGCCGTGGTCGCGCTGCGCCGGTGCCACATAGCCGCGGGCGTTGCGCGCCTGTGCCGCCTGCGGCACGTTCAACAGCAGCTGCAGGTTGCCGGCGTCGAATTCGACGGTGGCACCTTCGACCAGATCCGCAAGCGCGACACAGCTTTCATCGTCGGGGCCCAGCGCGTCCAGATAGGTCGCCTTCAACGGCAGGCCGCGCACCAGGCCGGCCGGCAGGCACGGGGTTGCCCCCAGCGGCGCCGGCGCCGGCACGAAGGTGATATCGCGCTTGTCCAGGAACTGGCCGTTGACGATGACATCCAACGGATACACGCCCGGCTCCATCGGGTTGCCATGCGCATAGCGCTGCATGTCGATGGCCTTGCCACCGATCAGGAAGCCTTCGCTGAACTCCAGAGACGCCACGTCATTGGCAGCCGCCTGGCTGGCGATGGTCATCGCCATGGCCAGCGCGATGGCCAGACCCAGCGGGCGACTGGTGGGGCACTGCGATATGCGGAGATGAATGCGGCGTTGAACCATGGCGGCGGTCATTCGATGCGGCCAAAACCGACATCGCTCGTGTTCGAGGAGGCCGCATCGTAGGCAGCGCCTTGGCGCGTTCCCATGCAATTTGTTGCAAAACGACAGCGCCCCCCGGAACCGCGCGGCATGCGCCAATGTGCGCATTTCACGGTAATTCAGCCTTGTATAAGCGCCGTCAGGCCGTCAATCGAATCGTCTGCAAACCTCCTGGCAGCGGAGGTGCGGTGACGCAATAAGCCCGAGATGTCGCTTCCTGACTGCCTCCTTTACCGCAAGCACGAATGCACTGGGTGCGCAAGCGTTTTGCAACTAGTTGCATGTCCACGTACCGGCCGGGCGGGAACACTGTGCGCCGTGGCTGGCCCACCCCGTGTGGCCCTTCTGTTTCCCAACCAAGGACATCCCATGTCAAAACAATTGAACCTGATCACCGCCGGTGCGCTTGCGCTGGCCCTGTCGCCCACTGCGTTCGCGGAGAAGCTGGAAATCACCGGCGAACTGATGACCAGCACCTGCTCGGTGGATGCCACCGGCGGCACCATCACCGTGCCGATGGGCAAGGTCGATGTGGCCTGGGTGAATGAAGCCGAGCGTGCCGGCATGAAGAACTTCAGCATTCTGCTGGACTGCACCGGCTCCGGCGCGGCGCAGAACGTGGGCGTGCGCTTTGGTGGCACCCCCGATGGCAGCACCGGCAACCTGGCGCTGACGGCCGCATCGACCGCCAGCAATGTGGGCGTGGCCCTGTATGACGCTGCAGGCAACCACCAGAAGCTGGGCGAAGACCCGTCGCAGTGGGTCACCATCCCGGCCGCCGGCAAGGGCCAGCTGGACTACAGCGCCTGGTATTCCTCGCCTGCAAAGAACGCCACCGCCGGTACCGCCAACGCCTCCGGCGATTTCGTGGTGCTTTACAAGTAAGCCCCCGCGCGCCGCCGTCGCGGCGGCGCGTTCATTAGCCGAGGATGATCGAATGAAGATCCGTGCAATGACGTGGACGACCGCGCTGCTGGCAGGCGCACTGGCGCTGCCGGCATCGGCAGCGGTGACGCTGCAGGGCACGCGTATCGTGCACGACGCCGCGCAGGGCCGGGATGTCACCGTGAAGGCCACCAACGGCGGCGAGCAGGCCGCCATGGTGCAGGTCTGGATCGATGATGGCGACAGCCATGCCCGCCCGGAGAACGTGCGTACGCCGTTCCGGCTGACGCCTGCCGAGCCGCGCCTGCTGCAGGCGCATCAGGGCCAGGCTTATCGGGTGACCTATGCGCCGCGGCCGTCGGAGCAGCCGCTGCCGACCGACCGCGAATCGGTGTTCTATTTCAACCTGCTGGATATTCCGCCCAAGCCCAGCGACGCCGCCGGCAAGAATCTGCTGCAGTTTGCCGTGCGCACGCGGGTGAAGCTGTTCCATCGGCCTGCGGGATTGCCCGGCAGCGCCCGCGAGGCAGCGGGCCAGCTGCAGTGGCGTGCTGAGGGCAATGCGCTGCAGGTAAGCAACCCCAGCGCCTACCACGTGACGCTGAGCACGCTGACGCTGCCGGATGGGCGCACGCTGGAGGTGGACATGATCGCGCCGGGCGGACAGGCCGTGCTGCCGTTGCCGGACGGTGCGGCCGTGCCGGCGACGGTCACGTTCCAGTGGCTGGACGATTACGGCACCCCGCGCGATGCGGAAGCCAAGGTGGCCGCCTCATCCCTGTAGAGTCGAGCCTACGCTCGACTCACGCGCAAAGCGCGAAGTAGAGCCGCGCCATGCGTGGATGAGCCGTCCTGGAAACGGGATCAGAGCCCTTTGCTGCGCAAAGGGATCCGGCCCCGGCGCGAACGGCCGCCGGGCATGGCCCGGCGCTACCGATTCGTCGTACGCCCTACGCCGAGGCGTACAAAGCGCGAAGTAGAGCCACGCCATGCGTGGATGAGCCGTCCTGGAGACGGGATCAGAGCCCTTTGCTGCGCAAAGGGATCCGACCCCGGCGCGAACGGCCGCCGGGCATGGCCCGGCGCTACCGATTCGTGGTGCGCCCGGCGCCCTACGCCGAGGCGTAGCGTACGGCGGTGCCGATCCAGCGGTTGACCACGCGGTCGGCCAGCGCCGGTTGCTGGGCCAGCAGGCGCTCGGCCAGGTCATGCACGCCGGGCAGCAGGCCGGCGTCGCGGGCCAGATCGGCAATGCGGAAACCGGCCAGGCCCGTCTGCCGGGTGCCCAGCAGTTCGCCGGGGCCGCGCAGCTCCAGATCCTTTTCGGCGATGACGAAGCCATCGTTGGTTTCGCGCATGGTCTGCAGGCGCTCGCGCGCCATCTGCGAAAGCGGCGCCTGGTACAGCAGCACGCAGCGCGATACCGCCGAACCACGCCCCACCCGACCGCGCAGCTGGTGCAGCTGGGCCAGGCCGAGACGCTCGGCGTTCTCGATCACCATCAGCGAGGCATTGGGCACGTCCACGCCCACTTCGATCACGGTGGTCGCCACCAGCAGATCGATCTCGCCAGCCTTGAACGCAACCATCGTGGCCAGCTTTTCAGCGGCCTTCAGGCGGCCATGCACCAGGCCCACGCGCACACCGGGCAGCAGCGCCTGCAGCGATTCGTAGGTGGCCTGGGCAGGCGTGGCATCCAGCTCTTCGCTTTCCTCGATGAGCGTGCACACCCAGTACACCTGCCGCCCTTCCTGGCAGGCCAGCGCGATGCGTTCGATCAGCTCGGGACGGCGGTCGTTGTTCAGTGCCACCGTCTGCACGGGTGTGCGGCCGGGCGGCAGCTCGTCGATGGCCGATACATCCAGATCCGCGTATTCGGACATCGCCAGCGTGCGCGGAATGGGCGTGGCGGTCATCACCAGCTGGTGCGGCACGCTGTGTGCGCCTGCCCCCTTGTCACGCAGGGCCAGCCGCTGGTGCTCGCCGAAGCGGTGCTGCTTATCGACGATGGCCAGGGCCAGGTCCTGGAACACCACCGCTTCCTGCATCAGCGCATGGGTGCCGACCACGACCTGCGCTTCGCCATTGGCGACCTGCTCGATCACCTTGGCGCGCGCCTTGCCGGTGACCTTGCCGGCCAGCCAGCAGACGCGCACGCCCAGCGGTTCCAGCCAGCCGCGCAGATTGTTGAGGTGCTGTTCGGCCAGCAGCTCGGTGGGTGCGGCCAGGGCAACCTGCTTGCCCTGCTCCACCGCCAGCATGGCGGCCAGCGCGGCCACCACGGTCTTGCCGGAACCGACGTCACCCTGCACCAGCCGCAGCATCGGGCTGGGGCGTGCGAGGTCTTCGCGGATCTGCTTGAACACGCGTGCCTGCGCGCCGGTCAGCGCGAACGGCAGCTGCTTCAGCAGGGCCTTGGCCAGCTTGCCCGGGCCCGCCAGCGGCGGCGCGTGGTGCGCCTGCAGGGCAATGCGCTGACGGCGCAGGCTGAGGTGGTGGGCCAGCAGTTCCTCCATCGCCAGGCGTCGCTGCGCCGGGTGGGTGCCGGCGGCCAGTGCGGCCAGATCGGCATCCGGTGGCGGCTGGTGCACGGTCAGCAGCGCGCTGCGCAGCGACGGCAGGCCGAGGCCATCGAGCCAGCCCGTGGGCAGCAGTTCCAGCGTACTTTCCTCGGGCAGGCGATCCAGCGCCTGGGCGATGAGCTTGCGCATGGTCATCGGGCCGACGCCTTCCACGGTGGGGTACACCGGGTCGAGGCGGTCGCCGAGTTCGGGGTCGTCGTTGCGGCCCAGCACCTGGTAGCTGGGGTGGACGATTTCCAGGCCGAGGTGGCCAGGCTTGGGCGTGCCGAAGCAGCGCAGCCGGTTACCCACCGCGAACTGGCCGACCTGCTGCTGGCGGAAATGGAAGAAGCGCAGCACCAGGGTGCCCCGCCCTTCGTCTTCCACCGCCACCTTCAGCATGGGCCGGTAGCGCATGCCGCGCTCGACCGCGGTGACCCGCACTTCCACCTGCGCGGGCACGCCCGGGCGCAGGTCTTCGATACGGGTCAGCCGGGTGCGGTCTTCATAGCGCAGCGGCAGGTGCAGCCACAGATCCTGCAGGGTGGCCAGGCCACGCGCCTGCAGTTTGGCGGCCACGGCCGGGCCCACGCCGGCCAGCATCGCCAGGGATGCTTCGCCGGACGGTGACAGTGCCGGGGTGACCGCCGCCTTGCGTGCCACGGGTGGGTCAGTCGATGACCATCACCGCGTCGACCTCGAAGTTGGCGCCCTTCGGCAGGCCGGAGACTTCGATGGTGGAACGGGCCGGGAACGGAGCCTGGAAGTAGTCCTGCATGACGGCGTTGACCTTGGCGAATTCGGCCAGGTCGGTCAGGTACAGGCCCAGGCGCACGACCTTGTCCAGCGAACCGCCGGCGGCTTCGGCCACGGCCTTGAGGTTGTCGAAGGCGCGGCGGGCCTGCGCTTCCACGTCACCCACGCCGACGATGTCGCCGGTGGCCGGGTCCAGCGGAATCTGGCCGGAGAAGTACACGGTGTTGCCGGCGCGCACGGCCTGCGAGTACGGGCCGATGGCGGCGGGCGCCTTTTCGGTGTTGATGATCTGGCGGGACATGGTCGCTCCGGTGCGTTGGGAAAACAGAGCGGTGATTGTACCGGGTGGGCGCGATGTCGGCTGGGGTCGGATCCGTTTCCCGGCGGGAAACAGAACATCATCCACGCATGGCGTGGATCTACTGGACTCGCCTGATGCGCCGTCTGTAGAGCCGATCCCATGCTCGGCTGCTTCAGGCAAGAGCAGCCGAGCATGGGCTTGGCTCTACAAAAACCATCCACGCATGGCGTGGCTCTACTGCCGGCGCACCGACTGCACCACCGACAGGCGGCGCAGGCGACGCATGACTTCGGCCAGGTGGTTGCGGTCGCGCACCTGGATGTTGAACGCCAGCACGGCGGCGTTGAAGTCGCGGTCCAGGTAATCCACGCGCTCGATGTTGGAGTGGCTCTGCGCGATGGCCGCAGCCAGCTGCGCCAGCACGCCGGTGCCGTTCTCCACTTCCACCACCAGCGAAGTGTTGTAATCGCCGGACACGGTGGTGTCCCAACCGATCGGCACCCAGCGCTCGGGCGACTTGCGCAGTTCGGCCAGGTTCGGGCAATCCACCCGGTGCACCACGATGCCCTTGCCGGCGGTGTGGTAACCCATGATCTCGTCGCCGGGAATCGGCTGGCAGCAGCCGGCGAAGGTGACCACGCCACGCTCGCTGCCGTTGATGAGGATCTTTTCCTGCGAATACTGGCGGGAATTCGCACCGCCACGCAGCTCGGCATAGGCCATCAACGCCTGCGCGGCCTGGGTCGGCATCCAGTTGCCCAGCGCCACTTCGGCCAGCAGGGCCTCCAGGCGCGGGAAACGGTGTTCGGCCAGGAACGCATCGAGGCGGCCCTTGGGCAGGCGTTCCAGCGACGAATCCATCGCTTCCAGCGCGCGGTCCAGCATGCGGTGGCCCAGCTGCACGGCGTCTTCGTGCTCCAGCTGCTTGAGCTGGTGCCGGATGGCGGTGCGCGCCTTGCTGGTGACCACGAATTCCAGCCACTGCGGCTTGGGCGTGGCCGAACGCGCGGTGATGATTTCCACCGACTGCCCGGACACCAGCTTGGTGCGCAGCGGCACCAGCTTCTTGTCCACGCGCGAAGCCACGGCCATGTTGCCCACGTCGGTGTGCACCGCGTAGGCGAAATCAAGCGCGGTGGAGTTGCGCGGCAGGGCCAGGATCTTGCCCTTCGGCGTGAACAGGTAGACCTCGTCCGGGAACAGGTCGACCTTCACGTTGTCGAGGAATTCCAGCGAGGAACCGGCGGCGCGCTGCGAATCGATCAGTTCGACGATCCAGGCGTGGGCGCGGCTCTGCGCGCTGTTGGGCGAATCGCCACCGAACTTGTAGGTCCAGTGCGCGGCCACGCCGCGTTCGGCGATCAGGTCCATTTCCTCGGTGCGGATCTGCACTTCGATGGGCGAACCGTAGGGCCCGAACAGCACGGTGTGCAGCGACTGGTAACCGTTGGCCTTGGGAATGGCGATGAAATCGCGGAAGCGGCCATCCAGCGGCTTGAAGGTGGCATGCACCGAACCCAGCGCGTGGTAGCAGCTGGGCACGCTGCGCACGACCAGGCGGAAGCCGAACACGTCCATCACCTGGTCGAAGGATTTGTTCTCGTCGCGCATCTTGTTGTAGATGCTCCACGGGGTCTTGATGCGGCTGACCAGGCGGTGCTCGATGCCCTCCTTCGCCAGCCGCTGCGACAGCTGTACTTCCACCTGCGCCATCGCCTCGCGGCGTACCACCGGCTGGCTGCGGATGTGTTTTTCGATGATGGCATGGCGCCACGGGTACAGCGCCTTGAAGCCAAGGTTCTGCAGTTCGCTCTTGACCAGGCTCATGCCCAGACGCTGGGCGATGGGCGCGTAGATCTCCAGCGTCTCGCGGGCGATGCGGCTACGCGCTTCGCGGCTCTGCGCGCCCAGCGTGCGCATGTTGTGCAGGCGGTCGGCCAGCTTGATCATGATCACGCGCAGGTCGCGCGACATCGCCAGCAGCATCTTGCGGAAGCTCTCAGCGGCCGCTTCCTGGCGGTCGCGGAACTTCAGCTTGTCCAGCTTGGTCACGCCGTCGACCAGCTCGGCCACGGCTTCACCGAACTCGGAGGCCAGCTCTTCGCGGGTCAGCGGCGTGTCTTCGATGGTGTCGTGCAGGATCGCGGCGATCAGCGCTTCCACGTCCAGGCCGAGCTCGGCCAGCACCTGGGCCACGGCCACCGGATGGGTGATGTAGGGCTCGCCCGACTTGCGCGTCTGCCCAGCATGCGCCGACGCACCGACTTCCCAGGCACGGCGCAGCAGCGGCAGCTGTTCCGGCGGCAGGTAATGGGCGGCGCGTTCGAGCTGGAGGACGTAATCAGGTACGGCCGCGGCGGTGGGCGCGGCTACCTTGGCAGTGGGGCCTGGGTTCATGCCAGAAGCCTATGCCAGCGCGTCGATTACGGCAAATCCTGAATGCGAAACAGCCCGCACGGGGCGGGCTGTTCAGCGGTCAAGCAACGGCATTGATCGATGCGATCAATCGTCGTTCTTGGACATGTCTTCGTCGGCGACCACTTCAGCGGCAGCCCACTCCAGCGCTTCACGCTCGGCACGCTCGCGCTCGGCCTTCTCGACTTCGTCGATCAGCGCGTTGTCGATCTTGCGGGCGGCGATTTCGCGCAGTGCCAGCACGGTCGGCTTGTCTTCGGTGTCGTTGTCCAGGGTGGCCTGCACGCCGTTGGCGAGCTGACGGGCACGCTTGGAGGCCATCATGACCAGCTCGAAACGGTTGTTAACGACTTCCAGGCAATCTTCTACGGTGATGCGGGCCATACGGGCTCCCGGCGACCGGTCGGCCGCTCAGTCGAATGAGGGAAAGGGGA
>JAFAFD010000045.1 GCA_023423675.1 Pseudomonadota bacterium
TAGCGCCGGGCCATGCCCGGCGGCAGCAGATCCACGCCATGCGTGGATAGGCCGACCAAGGTCGGCCGCTACCAACAGCGGTGCCTCAACCCTTCTTCACCGGCCGCTTCCAACCGTCGATGGTTTCCTGCCGCGCACGGGCCAAGGTCAGCTTGCCGTCCGGCGCATCACGGGTGATGACCGAGCCCGCCGCGATGGTCGCGCCTTCGCCGATCGTCACCGGTGCCACCAGCGCACTGTTGGAACCGATGAAGGCCTTGTCGCCGATGGTCGTGGTCGACTTGTTCACCCCGTCGTAGTTGCAGGTGATGGTGCCGGCGCCGATGTTGACCTTGCTGCCGATCACCGCATCGCCCAGGTAGGTCAGGTGGTTGGCCTTGCTGCCCACGCCCAGGGTGACCTTCTTGGTCTCCACGAAGTTGCCCACGTGCACGCCGTCGGCCAGCACGGTGCCCGGGCGCAGGCGCGCGAACGGGCCGATCTGCGCGGCACCTTCGGACACCACGCCTTCCAGGTCACAGTGCGCGCGCACTTCGGTACCCGGCCCCAGGCGCACATCCTTCAAGCGGGTGAACGGCCCCACGGTCACGCCGTCAGCCAGCTCCACCCTGCCTTCCAGGATCACATCGACATCGATCAGCACGTCGCTGCCGACCGTGACCTCGCCGCGGATATCCAGCCTCGCCGGATCCAGCACGCGCGCGCCCTGCGTACACAGGGCACGCACCGCGCGGCGCTGCCATGCACGCTCCAGCTGCGACAGCTGCCAGGGATCATTCGCGCCTTCGGCTTCCTGCGCGTCGGACACCAGCGCCATCTCCGCCGGGGTGTACTCGTGCGCGGCGAAGGCAAACACATCGGTCAGGTAGTACTCGCCCTGCGCATTGCTGTTGGAGAGCTGCGACAGCCAGCGGCGCAGCGCGGTCGATTCGGCGGCAATGATGCCGGTATTGATGGTGCGCACCCGCAGCTGGTCGTCGTTGGCGTCCTTCTGCTCGACGATCGAACCGACCCGGCCTTCGGCATCGCGCAGCACGCGGCCATAGCCGGTCGGGTCCTCGACCTCGGCCACCAGCACCGCAAGGCGACCCGGCTGGGCAAGCAGGTGGCGCAGGGTGTCCGCGCGGATCAGCGGCACGTCGCCGTACAGCACCAGCACCTGCGCCGCATCCGGCACTTCCGGCATCGCCTGCGCCACTGCATGGCCGGTACCCAGCTGCTGCGCCTGTTCGGCCCACAACAGGTCGGTCTGGTCGGCGAAGCGCTGCCGCACGGCTTCACCGCCATGCCCGTACACCACATGGATGGCGGCCGGTTGCAGTTCGCGTGCCGCGGCGATCACATGGGCCAGCATCGGCTGGCCGGCGATCGGCTGCAGCACTTTCGGCAACACGGATTTCATGCGCTTGCCAGCGCCGGCGGCGAGGATGATGACGTGCAGGGCTTGGGTCATGGGGCAGCGGTCCGTGGTTCGTTGCCGGTGATTCTAGAGCGTCCGCCGTTAACATGGCGGCCTGTAGGACCCCATCGTGGCGCTGACCAGCGGCGGCGCACGCACGATTTCTGCAAGCACCGCAGCCTGCCAGGCGCTAGGTTGAGGCGCCCTTCCTTGAACACCTCGCAGATGAACGCCATTGCTCCGACAGCCGTCGCCTCGGCTCCCGTGACGCTGACCGCCCACTCGCCCGCACTGGCAGCACCCGCAGGGCGTGCGCCACTGGACCTGATCGACATCCGCAACAGTCCCCCGATTGAGCGCCAGATGGCACGCGCGGCCACGGTGGCACGGCAGATATTTCCACAGCTGCCCCGGTCGGACAGTGCTGACAACGAGGTGCTGGTGTCCCAGCTGTTGAAGAGTGCCCCGCCAGAGCAGGGGGACGGGACGCCGGTCATGCCTCGCGTCCCGCCGCTGCAAGCCACGTTGGTGCAACCATCGACGTCAGCCCAGGCAGCGCCTTCGGTGTCCCGGCCAGTCAGCGACGTCCAGCGCCAGCGCGCCGAGCGCATGGCTGCGCTGATCTTCGGCAGCACGCTGGACAAGCGAGGCTTCTCCACGCAGGCCAGCGGCAGCGCAGCTGGCACGACCGAGATGTTCCATTGCCTGATGCGCGACCAGCCCACGGCGATCCCCTCGCCTGGTGCGGGGCCGGCCGCCCCGTCTGGCAAACGGGACTGCGAGGGCGTCTCCCGCATTCCCCGGCTGCAGCGGCCGATGTAGGCCGCGAGGACGCTCAAGCTGGAATGGCGCTGTCCACAGTCTTCACGGAGGATGAGGCGCCGGTCCCGGCAGTTGGGCAGACATCGGTGCGTCGCTGCCGCTGATTGCAGCGCGTCGGCCGTTAACATGGCGGCCTGCCCGCTTCGATTGCCGCTATGAGCCTGATCCGCCAGGGAAGCGCCTACATTGTCATCGGCCTGCTGCAGCTCATGCTGGACTGGCTGGTGTTTGTCGCCCTCACGGCGGCGGGCGTGCCGGTGGCCCCGGGCAACATCGCCGGGCGCGTGGCCGGCATGCTGCTGGGCTTCTGGTTGAACGGGCGGATCACCTTCGCCGATGCGCAGGGCCGGCAGCGCCTGGGCTGGCGGCGCTTCGCCCGCTTCCTGCCGCTGTGGCTGCTGCTGACCGTGGCCAGCACGCTGCTGGTGTCCGCCGCCCACCATGCACTGGGTCTGCAGTACGCCTGGCTGGCCAAGCCACTGGTGGAAGCGGCGCTGGCCGGGGTGTCGTTCCTGCTGATGCGCTACGTGGTGTATCGCTGACGACCGGCCGGGTAGAGTCGACCGTTGGTCGACTGCTCTGTTGGGGCC
>JAFAFD010000047.1 GCA_023423675.1 Pseudomonadota bacterium
CCGAGGCGGTGAACGTTGCCACTGCCGCGCGGCGCATCGACTGGCCCGGTGCGGCTGACCTCAAGTGGCGCTGGCTGCGCGCGGCGCGGCTGCAGCTGCAGCAGGCGCAACCCGATCTGTGGGCCGAGGTCCGCCAATGGCAGGACCAAGCAGGCGCGGAGCTGCAGGAATACGCAGCGCTGGCGGCCGATGCCCGCAGTGGCAGCGCGCAGGACCACGCCTTCGCACAGTGGGTCGCGCAGCGCTGCTGGACGCAGCTGCACTCGCAGGCCCGCAGCAATGGCGCGGCCATCGGGCTGATCGCCGATCTGGCGGTGGGCTGCGCACCCGACGGTGCGGAAGCGCGTTCGCAGGCCAGCGCCATGCTGGCCGGTCTGGAGATCGGTGCGCCACCGGATGCCTTCAATACCCAAGGCCAAGCGTGGGGCATCACCGGCTTCTCGCCGCTGGCCCTGCGCAGGCAGGGGTATGCGCCCTTCATCCACCTGCTGCGGGCGGTCATGGCCGGCCGTGGTGGGGTGCGCATCGACCATATCCTCGGCCTGCACCGGCTGTGGGTGTTGCCGCAGGGCGCATCCGCCCGTGACGGGGCCTATCTGCAGTTTCCGCTGCAGGACCTGCTGAACCTGCTGGTGCTGGAATCCTGGCGGCAGCAGTGCGTGGTGATCGGCGAGGACCTGGGTGTGGTTCCGGCAGGCATCCGCCAGCAGCTGGCCGCGCGCGGTGTGCTGGGTGTGGATGTCCTGCCGTTCACCCGTGATGCGGCGGGCTTCCTGCCTTCCGAACGCTGGCGCCGCGACGCCGTCGCCATGCCGTCGACCCACGATCTGCCGCCGCTGGCCGGCTGGCTGCGCGGGCGTGATCTGCGCTGGCGCGCACGGCTGGGCGAAATCGAAGACCTGCCCTCAGCACTGGGGCAACGGCGCCTGGATGCCGTGGCCCTGTCCGACCTGATTCATGGAGATTGCGTGGAAGACGATGCACTGAGCTTGCTGGCCAGGACCCCCTCGCGGCTGGCCCTGCTTCCATTGGAAGACGCGCTGGGACTGCATACGCAGGTCAACCTGCCGGGTACCGTCGGCGGCCACCCGAACTGGCGGCGGCGGTTGCCGATGCACTGGAATGAGGCTGCCCTGCAGTCGCGGCTGCAGCGCATCAGCGCGGGTCGCGACGGAGGCCAGGCATGACCGCACTTCGCGCGACCGCACGCCTGCAGCTGCATGCCGGCTTTGATTTCGATGCAGCGGCGGCGCAGGCGGACTACTTCGCCACGCTGGGCGTCAGTCACCTGTATCTGTCACCCATCGCCGCAGCGATGCCGGGTTCCACACACGGCTACGACGGTATTGATCCGACCCGGATCAACCCGGAACTGGGCGGCGAGGACGGCTTCCTGCGGCTGGCGCGTCGCGCCCGCGAGCGTGGAATGGGGTTGCTGCTGGATATCGTGCCCAACCATCTGGCCGCCGCGCCGCAGAATCCGTGGTGGTCGGACGTGCTGATGCACGGGCGGCGCAGCCGCCATGCGCAGTGGTTCGACATCGACTGGGAGGCGGCCGGCGCGGGCCATCGCCTCTGGCTGCCCGTGCTCGACCGGCCGCTGCAGGAGGCCGTCCAGGCTGGCGTTCTGCGGGTTGAGGACGTCGAGGACCGGCCTTTCCTGGTCCATCATGATCTGCGCCTGCCGTTGTCGCCGCGCAGCTATCCGTTGCAACCTGGCGCCCGCCAGGGTTGGATCGAGCGCTGCAACCGTTCTGCGGAGCGCATGCACATGCTGCTGCAGCGGCAGCACTATCACCTGGCGTGGTGGCGCACCGGGGGCGACCAGGTCAACTACCGGCGCTTCTTTGACATCACTTCGCTTGCCGCGTTGCGGGTCGAGCGCGAGGACGTCTTCGATGCCGTGCACGGGCTGCCGCTGCGGCTGGTGCGCGAGGGTTGGGTGGATGGCCTGAGGATCGACCACATCGACGGTCTGGCCGATCCAGGCGGTTACCTGCAGCGGCTGCGCGCACATCTCGATGCCGCCGCTGAAGCAGGCGGTCGTCGTGGTGCGGACATCACCCTGCACGTGGAGAAGATCCTTGCCGAGGGTGAGGCACTGCCCGCCGGCTGGGCGTGCGATGGCACCACGGGCTACGACTTCATGGACCAGGCCGGTGCGTGGCTGCATGCACCCGATTCGGCGAAGGCCTTGAGTGAGCAGTGGCAGGCGCGCTCAGGCGACACGCGCAGTCTGGAGCAGGTGCAGCAGACGGCCCGCGATGCACTGCTGGATGGATCGCTGCACGCAGACCTGCAGCGACTGCTGGTCTGTGTGCGGCAGACAGTCGGTGAGGCGGCAGGCCTCAGTGACATCAGCGACGCGATGTTGCGTCGGGCACTCTGCGCGCTGCTGCGCCACTATCCGGTCTATCGCCCCTACGCATTGCAGACAACGGCCGAGCGGAGTTTTCTGACCAGGGCCGAAGCAGCTGCCGTGCAGGGTCTCGACGCCGCGGGGCGCGCGGCCGTGAGCCTGCTGGTGAGCGCCCTGCAGTCGCCCGAGAGCCAGGAACTGCGCGTGCGGTTCGGCCAGCTCTCGGCACCGCTCAATGCCAAGGCGGTGGAAGACACGGCGTTCTATCGCTACTTCCGTGCGCTGTCACGCAACGAGGTTGGAAGCGATCCGCAGCGCATCGGGCTTGACGGCGAAGCGTTGGTTGAAATTGCCGCGGCCCGCGCGCGCCAGCACCCGCTTGCGATGCTGGCCCTGGCTACACACGACCATAAACGCGGCCCGGACGCGCGCGTGCGCCTGGCGCTGATCAGCAGCGATGTCGGGGCATGGCAGTCGGCGCTGGCCGATTGGGAGCAGCAGTGCGCGGCAGCAGCCATGCCGATGCCATTGCCCGCTGCCGAAAGCTATGCACTGTGGCAGGCGCTGGTCGGCGCCTGGCCGATGCACGGTGCGCCTGCTGCGGATTTCCCACCGCGCATGGACCAATGGCTGCGCAAGGCGCTGAGGGAAGGCAAGCGGATCAGCAGCTGGCTCGATCCCGACCTCGCCGTTGAAGACGCCGCGCAGCAGTGGCTGCAGGCCTTGATGCAAGCCAGGGAACTGCAGGGCGTGCGCGATGCGATGACGGGTTTCGTGAGGACGCTGGCAGCCGCCGGTGCCAGCAACGGGCTTGCACAGCTGTGCCTGCAGCTGTGCCTGCCGGGTGTTCCCGATATCTACCAGGGCACCGAGTTCTGGGATCTCAGTCTGGTCGATCCGGATAACCGGCGCCCCGTGGATTTCGCACACCGCGCACAGGCATTGGCTGATGATCGATCATGGTCG
>JAFAFD010000455.1 GCA_023423675.1 Pseudomonadota bacterium
CTTCACCGTTGCTGCCCAGCGCACCTGCCACAAACGGTTCAACGACCTGCAGGAACCGGCCCCTGTGCCGCTGGGCGTTGGCTTCTCCTGCGTCATCGAGTCCGACGTGCCCGTGGTGGTGCAGCACACGCGCCTGGACTCGCGCCAGGCGGCGAACAGCATCATGACCACCATCGCGCACCCGCTGTGACCCACGCCGTGCACGCCGTGCCGACATTGCTGGGCCACGGCGTTTACTGCGGGGTGCCCACACTGGCAGCTCTCTTCCCCCACACAGGACGCACGCATGCCAGTCCCCAACTACCCGAAGCCGCCATTCAAGGCGCAGCAGCAGTCCTTCCCTGGCAAGACCAGCAAACTTGACCCGAAACCGGACCACGGTGAACAGAGCTACAAGGGTCACCGCCAGCTTGAGGGCAAGAAAGCACTCATCACCGGTGGCGACAGCGGCATCGGCGCAGCCGTGGCCATCGCCTATGCACGCGAAGGTGCGGATGTAGCGATCGCCTTCCTGGAAAGCGAAAAGGACGATGCTGCCGCCATCGGCAAGCTCATTCAGGAGGCCGGCCAGAAGGCGGTTCTGGTCCCCTGCGATATCAGTGACGAGGCGCAGGCCGAGCAGTTGATCCAGCGCGTGGTGCATGAGCTGGGCGGCCTGGACATCCTCGTCAACAACGCCGCCTACCAGCGCTACTACGAGTCGTTTGACGAAATAACGATGGACGACTGGCGCAAGACGTTCGATACCAATGTCCATGCGCTGTTCAACCTGACTCGCCTCAGCGTTCCGCACCTGAAGGACGGCGGCTCGGTCATCAACACCGCATCGGTGAACTCGAAGAAGCCGACGCCGAACATTCTGCCGTACTCCACCACCAAGGGCGCCGTCGCCAATCTCACCATCGGCCTGGCGGGCCTGCTGGCCGAGAAAGGCATCCGGGTCAACGCGGTCCTCCCGGGCCCGATCTGGACGCCGTTCATTCCTGCTGGGATGGCCGCAGACGAGGTTGAGAGCTTCGGCAGCCAGACCCCGTTCGGCCGCCCCGGCCAGCCCGCCGAGCTTGCGTCTGCCTATGTGATGCTGGCAGCGGACAGTGCCAGCTATACGTCGGGCGCGCTGCTTACCATCTCTGGCGGCGCTGTGACCCTGTGACCTGCTGCTCGCCCGCCGCAGGGCATCCCCTGCGGCGCAACCCAGCACGCGCTGGTGAGGCAGACAGCTGTTGCCCTGCCCTGCCCGATGGAATGAGGTGGCTTATCGCCCGCAGCGGAGTTGCAATTTTCTGTCAGTTCGCAAGGGAAAGCTGAGGTGACGTCAAAGCCTCAGCGGCGGCCAGGCGGGCGAGATAATCGGCGAAGCCACCGACGGCGCGGCCTGACAACCGCGCACTGGTGGTCACTACGGGTGCGCTGGCCCAGCGGATCGACGCACCCGTCGCTTCCAATCGACACACCAGGTCCACATCTTCGGAGCACCGCTTGGCCGCGAAGCCGCCCGCCCGTCGGTAGGCCGTGACCGAGACCCCGAGGTTGGCCCCATGCACGCGACCATGCCCCTCACCCCAGCGTTCACTGCGCTGGAAGCTGCTGCGCAGCCACGCCTGCTGCGGCGCCCGAGGGCCGAGATCGACGACGCCACAGAACACGTCGGTGCCTGCGCCACGCTGGGCCACCAGCCAGTCGGGCGGGACCTCGCTGTCTGCATCGGTGCTGGCCAGCCATGCGGCGCCGCGCTCGACCAGCACGGCCGCCGCGGCCGCGCGCGCAGCGCCTACGCAACGCGCCTGCAGCCTCAGGACCTCGGTGGCCATCTGCGCGCAGATCTCGGCGCTACCGTCCGTGCACGCATCCAGCGCGACGATGATCTGCACCGGTTCGCCTGCCAGCCCCGGATGCGCTGCAGCGATGGCCAGCGAGCGCAGGCACGCCGCCAGGTGCTCGGCCTCGTTATGCGCCGGCACCAGCACGCCGATCATCTCAGGCCCTCGTTGCTGGCCAGGGAGAGCGGCCTGCGCGTCCAGCCCTGCAGGATGAAATCGCTGTCGCGGTAGCAGAACGCCTCCTGCAGGCCATGCCCGAGCCGCTCGTGGACCAGCGCGCTGCGACTGGCCCGGCCCGGGAATGACGGCAGCCAATGGCAGGCGACCAGTAGTCCGTCGTCCTTCATCGCGGCATGCAACCCATCGCGCAGTTCGACCAGCGCTTCCGGGCCCAGGTAGTAGCCCATCTCGCCACACACGATCAGATCGAAGCGACCGGCCGGCCACTGCTGCGGGTGCTGCGCGCAATGCACCTGCACATGCGGCAGATGGGCCAGCCCACGACGCGCCTGGAAGGCGGCGCGCGGACTGATGTCGGTAGCCAGCAGGCGCTCGCAGCGGCCGGCCAGGCGCTCGGTAAGCACCCCGTTGGAGCAGCCCAGCTCCCAGCCGCGCTGGAAGGTGGGCTGGGTCAGACTGGCCATCAGCAGGTCGCGCTTGCGCTCTTCGTACCAGCGGGTGCGGTAGCCGAACGGGTCATCGTTGGCATGCAGGTCATCGAAGTACGGCTGGGCGCTCATGCGAAGTAAACCTCGTGGTTGCGGTAGAAGCGGGTAAGTACGTGGGCCGGCAGGATGGGCTCGGCGTGCAGCCGCGAGACATCGCCGGTCTGGGTGCGGAACTGTGCGATCGCTTCGCGCTTGTGCGCGGCGACAGCGGAAATGTCGAGCAGCTTCGGCTGTTCCCACGCCATGTGGGCGCAGCCGGGGTCCAGCCAGTGCCAGCCCCAGACGGGGTACTCCAGCCGCTTGCAACCGGCCGCCCCGGCGGCCCGCCAGGCGGCGCGGCCGGCCGCTTCGTGATCGGGGTGACCATCGAAGCGCCACGGCGCCAGCACCAGGTCGTCTTCGCGCAGGGTCTGCCACAGCCAGTCTTCGAGGCCGGCTTCGTGGTCGGTGACGCCCCCATCGGCAATGCCAAGATGGACAATGGCGCCGGCATCAATGGACAGCGCGCCAAGCGCATCGCGCAGCTCCTCACGGCGTGCCTGACGCAGGCGCTGCGGCGTCCACCAGCGCTCGCCCGGGTAGCAGGCCTCACCGTCGGTCACCGCAATGACCTGTACTTCCAGGCCGATGCCTGCGGCCGCACACAGCAGCCCGCCACACGCCAGCACCTCGTCATCCGGGTGCGGCGCGACCACTACGAGCCGGCGCACGCCTGCACACAGTTCCGCAAGCGCGGTTTCAGGTTGTTGCCAGAGCCAGTCGCAGTGTTCCCACGCACGCTCCTCCGAACCCTGGCCGTGAATGGTGGCTACAGCGACCATGGCATCACCTGTCGGGCGCACTGCTCACCCAG
>JAFAFD010000477.1 GCA_023423675.1 Pseudomonadota bacterium
CGCCGCCCGGCGCCGCCGGGCCCCGCCCCGCCGGGCGCACGGCGCGGCGTTACAATGGCCGCATTGCAACCACAGGCTGGATTCCCATGGCTTCGATCCGCATCGCGATGGCGCAGTTCGACTTTCCCGTCGGCGATGTCGCCGGCAACACCGAGCGCATCATCGAGATGATCGGCCAGGCGCGCGAGGAGTACGGCGCCGAGCTGGTGATGTTCCCTGAGCTGGCAGTGAGCGGCTATCCGCCGGAGGACCTGCTGCTGCGTCCGGGCTTCCTGTACGAGTGCGAGCAGGCGCTGGGCCGCATCGCCGCCGCTTGCCGCGGCATCACTGCCGTGGTCGGCTGGCCGCAGGCCGCCGGTGCGGTGGTCTACAACGCTGCCAGCGTGCTGCGTGACGGCCTGGTCGAGCGCACCTACCGCAAGCGCGAGCTGCCCAACTACGCCGTGTTCGACGAGCGTCGCTATTTCGACGTGGACCCGGACGGCGGCAGCTGCGTGTTCGAGGTCAACGGCGTGCCGGTCGGCCTGCTGATCTGCGAGGACCTGTGGTTCGCCGAGCCGCTGGCCGACACCGTGCGCGAGGGTGCGCAGCTGGTGGTGGTGCCCAACGCCTCGCCGTACGAGCGTGGCAAGCATGCCCAGCGCGATGCCGTGCTGGCCGCGCGCACCCGCGAGAGCGGGGCGGCGATTGCCTACCTCAACGTGGTCGGTGGTCAGGATGCGCTGGTGTTCGACGGTGCCTCGGTCGTTGCCGATGGCGACGGCACCGTGCACCCGGCGGCGGCGGCGTTCGTTGACCAGTGGCTGGTGGTGGACTACGACGGCGAAACCCGCCGCTTCCTGCCGCACGTGTGGACGGACGATGGCGACGAGAGCATGGACGCGCTGGCCTGGCGTGCGGTGACTCGCGGCATCCAGGACTACTGCCGCAAGAACGGCTTCAAGAAGGTGTGGCTGGGCCTGTCCGGCGGCATCGATTCGGCCCTGGTGCTGGCCCTGGCCGTCGACGCGCTGGGCGCGGAGAACGTCACCGCCGTGCGCCTGCCGTCGCGCTATACCGCCGGCATGTCCAACGATCTGGCTGCCGAGCAGTGCGAGGCGCTGGGCGTGAAGCTGGAATCGGTCTCGATCGAGCCGGCCTTCAAGGGCCTGATGGAAGCGCTGGGGCCGATGTTCGAAGGCACCACGCCGGACGTGACCGAAGAGAACCTGCAGTCGCGCAGCCGTGGCGTGATCCTGATGGCGCTGGCCAACAAGTTCGGCGGCCTGCTGCTGACCACCGGCAACAAGAGCGAGTACGCGGTGGGCTACGCCACCATCTACGGCGACATGTGCGGTGGCTACGCGCCGCTGAAGGATCTGTACAAGACGGAGGTGTTCGGGCTGTCCAAGTGGCGCAACACCGTGGGCGGCGCGCCGGTTATCCCGCCGGCGGTGATCAGCCGCCCGCCGTCGGCCGAACTGCGCGACAACCAGCTGGATCAGGATTCGCTGCCGGCCTACGACGTGCTGGACGGCATCCTGTACCGCTACGTGGACCAGGAGCAGTCGCGCACGGAGATCGTCGCCGCCGGCTACGACGCGGCCGTGGTCGACCGCGTGCTGCGCCTGGTGCGCATCAGCGAGTGGAAGCGGCACCAGGCCGCGCCGGGCCCGAAGGTCTCGCGCCGGGCGTTCGGCCGCGAGCGGCGGTACCCGATCAGTAATGGTTACAGGGGCTGAGGAAGCGCAGGTAGTGCCGGCCGCTGGCCGGCAACCCGATGCACCGCGCATCCACGCATGGCGTGGATCTACGGCGCCGCGTCCAGCAACCGCTCCAGCGCCGCAGCCTCAGCCGCTTCATTGAACCGCCCATCCCCCAGTCGCGCACGCACGAAGGCCAGGCCGTCGGCCGCGGCGGCATCCAGCGTGCCACCGTGGTCGACCGCATAGCGCCGGAACGCCACCGGCTCGCCACGCAGGGTCAGGCCGGCGGCATACAGCAGGGTGGTCAGGTAGGGCACGTCGCGGTCCTCGCTGCCGTGCCCCAGCATCAGCGGCTGGCTGAAGCCCTTGCGCGGCACGCCCAGATAGTCGTGCAGCACGGCCCAGATGCCGGGCACCTGGGCCAGCGGTGCGCTGAACATCGAGCCGGTATCGGCGCCGTCCAGGGTCGCGGCCAGTTCGCCCAGGCACTGCTGGCGGGCCAGCGCGACCCGTGCGCGCCCGGCATCGCTGAGCACCCGGTCGATCTGCGGGGCGACCTGCAGCAAGCCGTCCAGCAGGTAGGCGTGGTATGCATTGACCGCGCCGGGGTTGGGCGTGCGGTTGTCAGGCGTCATCACCAGCGCGGTCAGCTCGACCGCCGTGGGCGTGCCGGTGGTGAAGCTGCCGCGGTACTGCAGCGACGGGCCACCATGGGAGGCGGCCAGATGGCCTGCGGTCAACGCCGCTGCGCCGCCCTGTGAATGGCCGACTGATACCCAGCGCGGCGACAGCGCCGTCGTACCCAGGAAGTTGCGGCTGGCCTTTACCAGATCGATGGCGTTGCGCGCGGCGGTACGCACGTGCAGGTAGGCGTGGTTGCCGGGGCTGCCCAGCCCCTGGTAGTCGGCGGCGACCACGGCGTAGCCCTGGGCCAGGAACTGGTCGAGGAAGCGCCCGTCGCGTTCGGGCTGGTAGGGGCCG
Organism: Pseudomonadota bacterium; assembly: GCA_023423675.1. GTDB lineage: Bacteria > Pseudomonadota > Gammaproteobacteria > Xanthomonadales > Xanthomonadaceae > Stenotrophomonas. The sequence continues at coordinate 2,667 of JAFAFD010000477.1, forward strand.
GATACCGAGGGCGCGCAGCGATCGGCAATGCCCTGGGTGCCATGTGCCCACGACACCATCGGCCAGCCACCGATGGGCGGTGCGCCGGCCGGCAGGTACAGCAGGCCGGTGCCTTCGGCCAGCTGGCCGCGATGGTCGGGGGTGCGGTAGTGGAGTTTGTAGGCCTGCGCGGCCAGGGAGGGCACCCAGGTGGCCTGATATGGCGCGGCCGACAGCAGGTCGCCCGGGGCGGCCGACGCAGCGGCGGCAGGGCTTGCTGCCTGCCCCAGGAGGGCGGCGGCGATCAGCGTGGGGACAAGCCGGAAACGGCGGGATGGTCGGGACATGCGGGCTCCTTACCGGCCGGGATGGCCGTTGCGCCGCAGTCTGGAGGTGCGCCACCGGTGCCGGCTGCGAACGACGTCGCAATGGCCGGGGATTCGTAGAAGTCCTAGGGGCCGGTTGCGCGGCCCAGACGAGCTTCAGTCGAGCGTCAGTCGAGCATGGCTCGACTCTACAAAAGGGAAGGGCCCCTTGCGGGGCCCTTTTCTTTATTTCTTTTCCAGCCGCGCGTTGCGCTGACCGGTGCTGGCCGACTTCTCGCCGGCAAACGGGTTCAGCTTGCGGATCATCCACGGGTACTTCGGCGAATTGCCTTCCAGCCACGGGTGCTGCGGCTGGTTCAGCGTCAGCACGCGACGGGCGTCGTCGGCCAGTGTCTTGTTGCCCAGGTGGGTGTAGGACTCGCCCAGCACCGCCACGGCGTCGTACTGGAAGGCGCTCTGCGGGTAGGTTTCCAGCAGGTAGTTGGCGCGGCCGGCGGCCGAGACATAGGCGCCGCGACGCAGGTAGTACAGGGCGTTGTCCAGCTCGTGCTGGGCGAACACGTCACGCAGCTCGATCATGCGCTGGCGCGCATCGGCGGCGTAGCGGCTGTTCGGGTAGCGGTCGACCACGATGTTGAAGTCCGAATACGCCTGGTGCGGCGTGGACAGATCGCGGCGGCTCGGGTCCAGAGACCATACGCGACGCAGGAAAACCGTATTGCGGTTGGAATTGGCCAGGCCGCGCAGGTAGTACAGGTACGCGATGTTGCGGTGGGTCGGGTAGGTACGGATGAAGCGGTCGATGCTCGACACGGCGTCATCGTGCTTGCCGGCCTTGTACTGGGCGTAGGCGGTTTCGATCATCGCCTGCTCGGTGTACGGGCCGTACGGGTACTGGGCCACCAGGCGGCGGAAGCTGGCTTCGGCGCCACTCCAGTTGCCACCCTGCATCAGCGTGTGGCTCTTGTCGTACAGTTGTTCGACCGGCGTTCCTTCATCGGGGCGATCACCTTTGGCGCCGCGATGGCAACCAGTGGCGGCGATGACCAGCACCAGCAGCAGGGCGGTGAGGCGGACGGGCGCGGAGAGCATGGCGGAGCGTCGGATCATGGGGTCAAGGCGGGACGCGTCTGGAATACGAATGGTCGATGATAGCCTAGTGTCCTGTCCAGCGACTGAAACCGGTCGACCGGACCCCAAAATTTCGAAGATACCCCCCTGCCATGTCTGAACAATCCTCCGAATCGGCCCGCCAGGCCATCGTCCCCGACACCTCCGCCGGCCGCCGTTTCGACGCGGTCGTGGCCGAGCTGTTCCCCGAATACTCGCGCTCGCGCCTGACTGACTGGATCAAATCCGGCGATGTGCTGCTGGACGGCGCCCAGGCCCGCCCGCGCGATCCGCTGCGCGGCGGTGAAGTCGTCACCCTGACCGTGGTGATGGAAACCCAGACCGACGCCCAGCCCGAGGACATCCCGCTGGACGTGCTGTTCGAGGACGAGCACCTGCTGGTGATCAACAAGCCGGTCGGCTTGGTGGTCCACCCGGGCGCCGGCAACCACAGCGGCACCCTGGTCAACGCGCTGCTGTACCGCGACCCGTCGGTGGCGGTGCTGCCGCGCGCGGGTATCGTGCACCGCCTGGACAAGGACACCAGCGGCGTGATGGTCGTGGCGCGCACCCTGGAAGCGCAGACCGCACTGGTCGAGCAGCTGGCCGTCCGTGACGTGCACCGCCAGTACCTGGCCATCGTGATGGGCGCACTGGTGGCCGGTGGTACCGCCGATGCCCCGATCGACCGCCACCCGCGCGACCGCCTGAAGATGGGCGTGCGTGAGGACGGCAAGGAAGCGATCACCCATTACCGCCTGCGCGAGCGCTTCCGTGCGCACACCGCGCTGGAGTGCCGCCTGGAAACCGGCCGCACCCACCAGATCCGCGTGCACATGGCGCACATCCGCCACCCGATCGTGGGTGACCCGCTGTACGGCGGCGCGCTGAAGCTGCCCAAGGGCGCCAGCGAGGAGCTGGTTGCCGCCCTGCGCGGTTTCAAGCGCCAGGCCCTGCACGCCGAAACCCTGGAGTTCGTGCACCCGATCACCGGCGAACAGGTGCGCAACACCGCACCGGTGCCGGCCGACATGCTGCACCTGATGAAGGTGCTGCGCGAGGACAGCGCGGCCTTCGCCGAGCGCGAGCGGGACCGCTGGTGATGGACGCCGCGCTGCCTCTGCTGCAGGCCGACTGGCCGGCGCCCCCGGGCGTCCGCGCGCTGACCACGCGTCGGCATGGCGCGGGCATCTCGCCGGCGCCGTTCGCGCAGTTCAACCTGGGCAACCGGCACGCGGCCGATGGTGATACCCCGGCCAACGTCGAGCACAACCGGCAGCTGCTGCAGCAGGGCCTGTCCCTGCCGTCGGCACCACACTGGCTGCGCCAGGTGCATGGCACCACGGTGCTGCGTTTCGATGCCGCCCCGGTGGCTGGCGCCAGCGAGCCGGTTGCCGATGCCGCGGTGACCTCGGTGCCGGGCGTGGTGCTGGCCATCCTCACCGCCGACTGCCTGCCGGTGGTCTTCGCCGCCGCCGACGGCAGCGAGATCGGTGCGGCGCACGCCGGCTGGCGTGGCCTGGCCGATTGCATGCTGGAAGACACCGTGTCCGCGATGAACACGCCGGCGGCGCAGCTGCGGGCGTGGCTGGGTCCGGCGGCCGGCCCGCAGGACTATGAGATCGGCGAAGAGGTCTACCACGCCTTCGTCGGCCATGACCCGGGCGCGGAAGAAGCCTTCGTGGCCACCCGTGAAGGGCACTGGAAAGTGGACCTGTTTGCCCTGGCCCGGCAGCGGCTGCAGGCGGCGGGGCTGGACCCGCTCAACATCCATGGCGGCACGGTTTCTACCATGGCCGACCCGGACCTGTACTCGCACCGTCGTGACCGCCGTACCGGGCGCATGGCGACCCTGGTGTGGATGGAATGAAGCCGGCTGGCGGACCTGTTGGGTCGGCCATGGGGTGCGTTTCCAATTAGACCAAAAAGAGCT
>JAFAFD010000490.1 GCA_023423675.1 Pseudomonadota bacterium
GCTGCGCAGGTGGTTCGGGCGCTTGCGCGGGCCGGGCCCGCCGGGCGGACGACGCGTGTTGAACGGCGGCTGCCCCCGCCAGTAGCGGATCAGCAGCCAGCCGAACAACATGCCGCCCAGATGCGCGAAGTGGGCCACGCCGGGCTGCCAGCCGGTCATGCCCAGCACCAGTTCACCCACGCCGAACAGGATCACGAACGTCCGTGCCTTCATCGGAATGGGCGGGAACAGCAGCATCACGCGCTGGTTCGGGAACAGCATGCCGTAGGCCAGCAGCAGGCCGAACACACCGCCGGATGCACCCAGCACCGGTGCCGGGTTTTCCAGCAGCGAGCCGACCAGCAACTGGCACAGGCCGGCGCCTACCACGCACACCAGGTAATAGATCAGGAACCGCTTCTCGCCCCAGGTCTGTTCCAGCGGCGCGCCGAACATGAAGACGGCCAGCATGTTGAAGAACAGGTGGCCGAAGCTGCCGTGCAGGAAACCATAGGTCAGCAGCTGCCAGGGCTGGAAGTTGCCGCCCGGCGAGAAGGCGTCGAAGCCCTGCTGCAACGGCTGCAGCATGAACGGTTCGAAGGTCTGCATGCCGAGCAGGAACGGCTGCTGCAGCAGGAACAGGATCACATTGGCGATCAGCAATGCCTTGGTGACGGTGGGCAGTCGCGGGAACATGGGAATACCGGCATGGAACGGCCTCCATCATAGCCGCAGCCTCACGACAGCGTGGCGACCGCCCTGCCCGTTCCGTTCAGTCGCCGCTGGTGATCAGCCCGGGCCCCAGATCGCCGCGTCCAGCGCGGCAGCCGGATCGCTGGCAGGCATGCGCACGCGGCCGTTTTCCACCACCACGCCTTCGGCGCGCAGCCGCTGCGACTGCTCGCGCCAGCCGGCCGAGCCTTCGGCCATGGCAATGCGCCCGTCCGAGCGCAGCACACGGTGCCAGGGCAAGTCCGGGTCTTCGTTCTGGCCGAGGATGCGTGCGGTCAGACGGGCGCGTCCGGGCAGGCCGGCGCGCATCGCCACCTGGCCATAGCCCAGCACCTGGCCCGGCGGGATCGCTCGGATCACCGCCAGGATGCGGTCACGCGCCTGCTCCGGCGTCAGCGCCGCAGGCGGGTCACCAGCAGTACGCCGATCAGCACCAGCACGGTGCCGGCGATCTGCGCCGGCCCCATCGGCTCGTCGAGCAGCCATAGACTCATCACGATGGTGGAAACCGGGCCCAGCATACCCACCTGCGCAGCCAGCGACGAGCCGACGCGCTGCACCGCCAGCATGATCGCCAGCACCGGCAGCACGGTGCACACCGTGGCGTTGACCAGCGACAGCCACTGCACCGGCGCCGGTGCCTGCCACAGCAGCGGCAGCGGATGGGTGATGGCAAAATGCAGCAGCACCAGCACGCCGGCCACGCAGCTGGCGTAGGCGGTCAGGCGCACCGCGCCGATGCGCGCGACCACCTGGCCGCTGCCGAACAGGTACAGCGCGTAGCTGATCGCGCTGCCCAGCACCAGCAGGCTGCCGACGATGATCTGCCCGCCCTCGCGCTGCAGGTCATGGCCGAAGGCCAGCAGCACGCCCAGGTAGCTCAGCACCAGCGCCGCGACCTGCCAGCGGCCCGGGCGCTGCCGCGCCAGCAGCACGTTGATCAGCAGCACCAGGGTCGGGTTCAAGTACAGGATCAGCCGTTCCAGGGTCACGCTGATGTACTGCAGGCCCTGGAAATCGAGCAGGCTGGACAGGTAGTAGCCGGTGAAGCCCAGCCACAGCACGCGGGCACGGTCGGCCCAGGACAGCGGTTCGGCACGGCGCGCCGACCACAGGGCCATCAGCACGAACAGCGGCAGCGCCATCAGCATGCGCAGGGCAAGCAGCGTGGTGGCATCGACGCCGTGGCGCAGGCCCAGCTTGACGATGATGGCCTTGCCGGACGCGGCGATGGCACCGACCGCAGCCAGGCCGATGCCGCCCAGGGCAATGCGTGGGGAGGCCGTAGCGATGCGGGGGGAAGGGCTGGACATCAGGACGACGGCAGGCCGCAGGGGGCGGCCATGGGATATGTGGGGACGCGCATTGTCGCATGCGGGGGGGCGCTGCCCTGTAGAGCCGAGCCGACGCTCGGCTCCGCGGTTCCAAGGCGGAGAAAGCCGAGCATGGGCTCGGCTCTACAGACAGGCTTAGTCGAGCATGGCTCGACTCTACAGATGGGCGCAGCCGAGCATGGGCTCGGCTCTACAACAACCGCGCGTCAGCGCATCAGCACCACTTCCTCGGCCGAGGTCGGGTGGATGGCCACGGTGTCGTCGAACTGGGCCTTGGTCGCGCCCATCTTCACCGCCACCGCGAAGCCCTGCAGGATCTCATCGGCTGCTTCGCCGAGCAGGTGGATGCCGACCACGCGCTCCTCCGCACCGGCACACACCATCTTGAACAGGCTGCGCTGGGTGCCGTTGGCCAGCGCCTGCAGCATCGGCCGGAACCGGCTGTGGTAGACCGTCACCTGGTCGAAGCAGGCGCGTGCTTCTTCCTCGCTCATGCCCACCGCGCCCAGAGGCGGGTGCGAGAACACCACGCTGGCCACGTTGCTGTAATCCATCTTCGCTTCAGGGCGGCCGCCGAACAGGCGGTCCATCAGGCGCCGTGCCGCGGCCACCGCGACCGGAGTCAGGCCGACCTTGCCGGCAATGTCACCCACCGCATGCACGCTGGGCACCGCCGTGGTCTGCCACGCATCCACCTCCACCTGCTGGTGTTCGCCGATGCCGATGCCCAGCGCTTCCAGGCCGAGATCGCGGCTGTTGCCACGGCGGCCGGTGGCGAAGAACACCGCATCGAACACGCTGTCCAGCGGGCCGTCATGGCCCAATGCGCGCACGCGATCACCGTCGCGCTGCAGTTCACGCAGGCGATAGTCGAAATGAATGCGCACTCCCTGCTGTTTCAGGTTCTCGGCCAGCTGGTCGGTCAACTCGTAGTCGAAACGCTCCAGCAGCCGGTTGCCGCGCACCAGCAGGCTGACCTTGCTGCCCAGCGCCTGCAGCAGGCCAGCCAGTTCCACCGCGATGTAGCCGCCTCCGATGATCGCCACTTCGGCCGGCGCACCGCGCAGGTCGAAGAAATCATCGGAGACCAGGCCCAGCTCCGCGCCGGGAATGTCCGGGCGCTGCGGGTGCGCCCCGGTGGCGATGAGGATGTGTCCGGCGCTGTAGTGCACGCCATCGCTGCAGGCCACGGTATGCGCGTCGACCAGGTGGCCGCGCGCGGGGATGCGCACCACGCCGGTTTCGTCCAGGCGCTTGGTGTAGCTGGTATGGATGTTGGTGATGTAGGCCTGGCGATGGATCACCAGTTCCTTCCATGACAGCGCCGGGCGTGCCGGCACATCGAAACCCATCGCACTGGCCAGGCCGATGCGCTCGTGCAGGTCGGCCGCCAGCCACATCGCCTTTTTCGGCACGCAGCCGACGTTGACGCAGGTGCCCCCCAGCGCTCCGGGTTCCAGCAACCCCACGCGCTTGCCGTGCTGGGCCGCGCGGATGGCACCGGCCAGGCCGGCGGAACCGCCGCCAAGCACGATCAGGTCGTAGTCAAAGGATGCAGTGCTCATCGGAATCGCTCGAAGAAAGAAGATGCGTGCCGCTCAGCGGATCACGGCCACAGGCAGCGAGCATGCCATGGCGCGTACCCACCACGATGTGAGCGGCAGCAGAACAGTTCAGTTCACCCGTGCCCGCGTTCGCGGCGCATCGGCGGCCATTGCCGGTAGGTCATCGCACGCCACAGCCATTCCATCGGGCCGAAGCGGAAGCGCCGCAGCCACAGCTGCGAGATGCCCACCTGCAGCGCGAACAGCAGCAATGCGAACACCAGCTGCCATGCGCGCGGCATCAGGTCGAACCAGCCCAGACCGTAGTGGTTGAACAGCCAGGTGCAGACCAGCGACTGCGCCAGATAGTGGGTCAGTGCCATGCGCCCCGCCGGTGCCAGCCAGCCCAGCCGCGCGCGCCAGTGCACGATCCAGGCCAGATAGCCCAGGCACATCGGCACCGCGCCGACCGATACCAGCGACATCACCGCGGTGGTTTCAAGGGTGTATTCGCCCGGCGCCAGGTACGGCTTCCACAGCACCCCGCCGAGGGTGACCAGCAGGCCCAGCGGCAGCGCGACCCAGCGCAGGCTGGCATACAGCCTCGGGAAGCGCTCCGGCTCGGTCAACGCACCACTGGCGGCGAACCAGCTGCCGATCAGGAACATGCCCAGCACTTCCGGCCCGGTGATCACCAGCGCGCCCAGCGAGCTGCCGAACTCCTGCAGGCGCTGCACGTTGCCCTGCATCCACGTGCCCTGCCCGTACACCAGGCGCTGCTGGTCGATGGCCTGCTGCGCATCGACCAGCATCTTCTGCAGGTCCTGCGGCGGCGAGATCGTCACCATCGCGCCGATCAGCAGCATCATCGACACACCGGCCAGGTAGACCACGATGCCCATCCACGGCAGCCAGCTGCGCGGCGCTTCGCGGCAGGCCAGCAGAGGCAGCGACACCAGCGCGTACATCACCAGGATGTCGCCGGACCAGACCAGCAGCGCGTGGCACAGGCCGATCAGCGCCAGGCCGAGGCTGCGCCGCAGGTAGAACGGTGCGAATTCACGCCCGGCCGCCTGCGCGCGTTGCGCCATGACCGCAAAGCCGGCACCGAACAGCAGCGAGAACAGGGTGAAGAACTTGCCCTGCACGAAGATGTAGACGAAGGCGTCGGCCGCGTAATCCAGCCCGTGCCAGCGCGTGTCGATGCCGGTGAAGGCCAGGTCCAGCGGTCCGCTGAGGGCCTCGATGTTCATCAGCAGGATGCCCAGCAGGGCCACCCCGCGCAGCACGTCCAGCACCGCGATGCGTTCGCCGGAAGCCACCGGCTGCAGGGAAAGGGAAGCGGCGTTCACGGGGCATCCGGCAGGCAGGTCCGTCATTATGCCGCCGCCCTGCGCGCCATGGACGGCCGCGCCCTGTTCCAGAAACGCAACGACCCGCCGAAGCGGGCCGTTGCTGCCATCACGATCGCGGGGCGATCAGTGCTGGTGACCACCGTCGCCATGGACGTGGCCGTGGTCGATTTCTTCCTTGGCGGCTTCGCGCACTTCAACGATCTCGACGTTGAAATGCAGGTCCTTGCCGGCCATCGGGTGGTTCAGGTCGACGTCGACCACGCTCATGCCGACCTTCTGCACGGTGACCGCGCGCGGGCCGAAGTTGGTCTGCAGCACGACCTGCTGGCCCGGGACCAGCTTGGCGGTGCCGAAGTGCTTCTTCGGCACGCGCTGGGACAGGCCTTCGCGGCGCTCGCCGTAGGCATCGGCCGCCGAGACGTCGACGTCGAAGGTCGCGCCGGCTTCCTTGTCCATCATGGCGTTTTCCAGGCCCGGGATGATGTTGCCGTGGCCGCTCAGGATCGACAGCGGCTCACCGCGGTCCTTGGACGATTCGATCGGCGCCTGGCCGACCTCGGAGACGGTGTAGTGGAAGCGGACAACGCGGTCTTTTTCGATCTTCATGCGCAACTCTGTCTGGATCTGCCGGAGGCAGGCGGGTTGGGGCGGGTTGTCGCCCGGCGGGGACGCCGCCATCATGACGGCCAATCCAAGGTGGCGCATTATCCGGAGAACATGCACAACACGCCAGTTTCGTCCGGCCTGCGCCGGATCCTCGCGCCCGCCCTGCTGCTGGCCCTGCCCCTGCTGCTGGCCGCCTGCGGTGGCGGCAAGGCCGTCCGCCCCGCCACGCCGCCGCCCACGGCGCACTGGCCGGCCACCACGCCGGACAACCCCGAGGCCGCCAATTCGGTGCTGATGCGCGCCATCAGCCTGGTCGGCACGCCCTACCGCTATGGCGGCAACACCCCCGATTCGGGCTTCGACTGCAGCGGCCTGGTGACCTACGTGTACCGCGAGATGGTCGACCTGAAGCTGCCGCGCACCTCACGCGACCTGGCCGCCGTGCAGGGACCGAAGATCGATCCGCAGCGCCTGGCCACCGGCGACCTTGTGTTCTTCGGCAGCCGCGGCAACGTCACCCATGTCGGCATCTACGTGGGCGAAGGCCGGTTCGTGCACGCGCCGAGCACCGGCGGCACCGTCCGCCTGGACTCGCTCAGTGGCGCCTACTGGAAAGACCACTACACAGGAGCGAAACGCGTCCTTCGCTAAAATGAACAGGCGATATGTTTAAAACTGTGATGGACGTCACTATGCAAATAACGGTTTATTAACGGAATTTTTAACTTATTGACGCTTTTACAGGGCATGATGCCCCATCGTTTTTTTCCTGTGACCGACGCGTGACGACTGACGACCTGCAAGGCCAAGGCCAGACCGCCGCTTCTTCACGTAGTGTCCGCCCGCTTTTCCTGGGCCTGGCGCTGTGTCTGACCAGCCTTCCGGCCTGGTCGCAGAGTGCCCCCACCAAGACCGACGCGACCCCGGCCACCGTGGCCGAGACCGCCCGGCCGGCCGCCAAGGCCGACGCTGCCGCTCCCCAGCGCAGCCGTGCCGATGCCGCCGCCAGCGCCACCCTGGCCGCCCTGCTGCCGCATCTGGCCGCCAATGACACCATTCCCCTGATGGACCGCTCGGCGATGGTCGCCGGCGACCTCAGCCGCCTGCTTGCCAACTACGACACCAGCAGCGCCGCCAATGGCAGCGTCGTTGGCACCGAGGCCGACAACGGCAAGGTGCAGTCCCTGCTGCGCCGCGCGATGACCCTGCTGGGCACCCCGTACCGTTGGGGTGGCAGCAACCCGGACAGCGGCTTCGACTGCAGCGGCCTGGTCGGCTACGTGTTCCGCTCGGCGCTGGGCATCGAGCTGCCGCGCGTCTCGCGCGAAATGGCCCATGACAACAATGCCGAACTGATCAACGACCGCGCCGCGCTGGCGGCGGGCGACCTGGTCTTCTTCGGCCGCAAGGGTCGCGTCGACCACGTCGGCATCTATGTCGGCGAAGGCCGCTTCCTGCACGCACCGAGCACCGGCAAGGACGTCCGCGTCGACACCCTGCTCAGCGGGTACTGGGGCAACAAGTTCATGCAGGCCCGCCGCGTCGACCTCTGACCCGGACGCCCGGCACCGCACTGGAAGCCGCTGCCCTGCAGCGGCTTTTTTGTTGCCCGCCTCCCCTGAAGTGCAGATGCGTGGCCGCTGGCCGCCGCTGCCTGCGTTGGTCACTGATGTCACGGCGGGATACATGCCGCGGCCGGCCGCTGGATGCGGCCATGGCATCCCGGCGTGGGGCGGCACGCGCGATGCCCGGTCTGACACCGCCCGCGTTGCCCGGATGCTTGGGGGAAGGCATGGCGGCAAGCCTGCAGGTTCCATCACGCTGTGTGATCTGGTTCGGCCAGCCACTGGCGAGCGAGCGCGACGCGCTGGCGGCGGCCGGCTGGCAGCTGCGCTGCGTCAGTCCCTCGCCGGCCATGGCCGTGGGTCTGCGCGGCCGCGACCATCTGGTGGCCGTACTGGACCTGCGCCACCTGGATGCGGAGGCGCTGCAGCCCATGCTGCCGTGGGTCGAGCAGCACCACCACCTGCCCTGGATGGCCGTGCTGCCGGGCGGCGTGGATGCCCCACCGCCCAGCTGGGCGCCGCTGCTGCGCGCCTGCCAGGACCAGTTCACCCTGCCCCGCGAGCTGCAGGACCTGCTGACCGCGATGCAGCGCGAATGCGGCGAGGATGATCCTCCCGCAGCGGCGATACGCGACGGCGGCGGCCTGCCCGCGCTGATCGGCGACAGCCCGGCCCTGCTGGCCGTGCGCGCGTCCCTGCACAAATTCGCTCCGGTCGAGCTGCCGGTGCTGGTGACCGGCGAAACCGGCACCGGCAAGGAGCTCGCCGCGCAGGCCCTGCACGCCCTGTCCGGGCGCGCCGGCCGGTCCTTCCTCGCAGTCAACTGCGGGGCCATCCCGGCCAGTCTGGTGCAGTCGGAGCTGTTCGGCCACGAGCGCGGCGCCTTCACCGGGGCGGCCCAGCGCCGGGTCGGCCTGTTCGAAACCGCCGACGGCGGCACCGTGTTCCTGGACGAGGTGGGCGACCTGCCTGCCGACGCACAGACCAGCCTGCTGCGCGTGCTGCAGGAAGGCACGCTGGAGCGGGTCGGCAGCAACCAGCCGCTGCGGGTGGATGTCCGCGTGCTGGCGGCAACCCATGTCGACCTCGAACAGGCCGTTGCCCAGGGGCGGTTCCGCCGCGATCTGTACTACCGCCTCAACGTGCTGCGGCTGCCGATGCCGGCGCTGCGCGACCGTGGCAACGACGTGCTGCTGCTGGCCGAGCACTTCCTGCGCGGCTTCCGCAACCGCCATCCCGGCCGCGCCCGTGGCTTCGATCCCGGAGCGCGCGTGGCGATGCGCCAGTTCGACTGGCCGGGCAATGTGCGCGAACTGCTGAACCGGGTGCAGCGCGCGGCAATCGTCAGCGAACACGAGCTGATCAGCGCCAGCGACCTGGATCTGGCCGACGCCGACGCCCCCTCGCCGCGCGCGGTGCTGCAGGACGCACGCGGCCAGGTCGAGCGCGATGTGCTGCTGCGGACACTGAAGATGCATGGCTACAACGTGTCGGCCTGCGCGCGGCACATGCAGGTGTCGCGGGTGACGGTGTACCGGTTGTGCCGGAAGCATCGCCTGGAGCTGCCGCCGGAGCGGTAGTGCCGGGCGCTGCCCTGCAGGAAGTCAGCCGAGCATGGCTCGGCTCTACTGAAAGCGGGCGCCTCAGTGACACCCCTCCGCGGTCGCGGAAAACAGCTGCCGGGCAGCGCCCGGCACTACCATGCGTGAGGGCTGCTGCAAGAAAAAGAACGCCGGGCGAGGCCCGGCGTTGCCGATGCAGGATCACCGCAATCAGCTACAACATGTACGGCACCTTGAACGACAGCGTGAAGTCCGGTGCATCCGGGGTCAGGCCGATGCCCAGCAGGGTCACCATCGTCGCGTGCTGGTTCAGCGCGTAGGTCACGCCCAGGTTCAACGACGCCGCATTGGCATCGCTGCCGATCACCTTCACCCACTGCCCGCCCTGGAACCGCGTCGACGCGCGTGCACTGATCTTGTCGCTGAAGGAAATGCTCAGGCTAGTGCGTTCGTTGAAGGCGAAGGCCACGCCGGCACCGAAGTACACCGACCCGCCCAGCTTCACATCGCCGGGGTTCACGGTGTCCGGGTTGCTGTCGATATCGTCGAAGCCACGCGGGAAGGAATGGATGTAGCCGGCGTTGGCGAACAGGATCGCCGGATCGGCGGTCTTCACCATCGACACGCCCAGGTTGGCCTGCCAGACGCCGTTGCCGGTCGGCTGTTCGCGCGGGACCGCGAAGCGGATGTAGTCATCGTCATCACGCTCGATCACCCGCCAGTCCAGGCCATACGGTGCGCGGCCGGTCGGTGCGGTGACGCCGCCGGTCAGCACCGTTTCCGGGCGCCAGCCACGCTCGCCGAACAGGCGGTAGTTGGCGCTCATGCTGACATCGCCAATGCCGTTGCCGTTGGTCTCTTCCTGCGCGATCGCCGCCGCCGCGCCGCCCGCACCACCCTTCTGGTACACGGTGCGCCGTGCCAGGTAGGGCACGTCCATGTTCAACGTCAGGTTCGGGCTGACACCCCAGCGCGCGGCCAGGTTGTAGGTCAGCGAATCGGACTCGACATTCTCGATGGCGATGTTGCCGAGGAAGATCGCATCCAGCGCCAGGAAGCCGTTGAGGGAGAGCTGCTTGCGGTCATAGCGCGCGTAGGTGAGGCTGTTTTCAACGGTGAACCTGCGCGAGAACAGCGCCGCCTGCTGCTGTTTCACATCGTCCACGCTGCGCCGCGCCTCCTGCTTGGCCTGCTGGGCCTCGGCCGCGGTGCTGGCATAACCTTCGCTGCTCGGTGGCACGGCGGCCGCCGCCGCAGACGCCAGGGGCGCCGCCGGGGTCGTGGCGCCGCCGGCCCGTCCACTCAGGCGGGCCTGCATGGCCTGCACCTGCATGTCCAGCTCGCGCAGGCGTCGCACCTCCTGCGCGTAGTTGGCCTTGAGCTGCTCGAGCTGGGTGATCAGTGCCTGTACATCGGCACCGTCCTTGGCCTCCGCCGCCGGTTGCTGGGCGAAGGCATTGGCCGCCAGCGCCGCCAGCGCCAGCGGGGTAAGCCGCAAATAGGTGTGCATGTCGTTGGCCTGCGTTGTCCGTCCTTCCCCCTTGACCGGGCCGTGTTACTGGCCCGGGCCCATGCCGCGGTTCAGCGCGATCGCCTGGGCCACGCTCTGGCTCAACGGCTGGTTGCTGGCCACGGTGCTGCGTACCAGCTCAAGCTGCAGCCGGTTGCTTGCCACTTGCCCATCACCGGACAGGGCGATGCCCTGGCCGACGCTGCCATTGCGGATCCACTGCTGGACCAGGCCCTGGCCGTCGATCTGCAGCATCAGGCGCGCCTGGTTGCCATCGAGCACCGCCGTGGCACTGGTCCCGCCCTGCTGCATCTGGGCGATGCGGTTGCCATCGTCGGTGGTGGTCGGCACCGCGCCATCACGTACGGTCAAGGTGGTCACGTTGCGCGCGGTGTTGCCATCGCCGGCCACCTGCACCGCCTGCACCAGGCCGGTGGCGTTGGCCAGGCCGCTGCTGTCGATGCTGCGTCCGTCCGGGGTGGGCATCGGGGCATCGGCGTTGGTGACCTGCACGTGCGGCTGGAACGTCAGCCGCGGCGTACTGCCCTGGCGGAAGTCCATGCCCAGGGTCAGCGCGCCCTGCACGCTGCTGCCGTTGGCACCCTGCCATTGCGAAATCATAGTTACCCCGAACCAGGCCACGTTATTGCCGCCCACGGTGTAGCGGCCACGCATCAGGTTCAGTTCGGGATCGGGTATTTCCTTCAGGCCGCGCCCTGGTGCGCCTTCAGCGGCCCAGGCGGGCAGCACCGGCAACAGCAGCAGCGTGGCGATCAACAAACGTTGGCACAGCATGATCGGGCCTCCTTCAGAACAGGTCGGCATGGCTGAAGCCGAAATCGACCAGTTCGGCATCGGTGATCGGGCCCTGCCGCGCGTACAACGCACGCGCACTGGGCCGCTCGCTGGGTTGCAGAAGAACCGTGTTGCGATCGAAGTCGCTGCCGATCACGACGAAAACAGCGCGCGACGGCCACGCTTCGTTGAATTCGGCCAGGGACAGGCTGCGGTTGCCGAGGATGGGGTCGGCCACCTCGACGATGCCGCCACGGACCTGCTTGAGCACCACGAAGTGGCGGAACCCGCGCACGTCCATCAGCACCAGGCCGGGCACGCGCAGGTTGCGCAGCCGGCTTTCATCGATGCGGTAGCCACGCCCGCGCATGCCGAGTGATTCGACATAGCGCTTGATGTCCAGCAGCGAGAAACCGCGTTCCTTCACCAGCTGCGGATCGGACACGCCCATCATCCCTTCGATCACCGTCGCCTCCGTGGTGTCCAGGTGGTAGGCGTAGCGCAGGATGGTGGCCAGTGCGGCCGCGCCACAGCTGTAATCGGTGTGTTGCCGCACCAGGTTGCGGTAGCGCCGCTCCTGCATGCTCTCCACCTTCTGCTGCATCAGCGCGCCGTTGGGCAGTACGCCGGTGAACTTGACGTCGCCCGCCCATGCGTGGGCGCTGCCCAGCAACAGCAGGCAGGACAGCAGGCGGATCCAGCAGCGGTGTGCGGCCATGGTGCCCTCCAGAAGAAGGAAGGAGCCCCTGCCCCAAGGGGGAGGAGGAGCAGGGGCTCCCGGGAGACCCGGCCATTGGCGGATGGCCGGGCTTGTTGCACTCAACGCAGCTTCGCTGCGAAAGCGATCACGCCAGGTGTTACTCGCCGCCGCCGGTGCCGCCACCGCCACCGGTGCTCGGCTGTGCCACGGCCAGGGCCAGGCTGTTGGCCTGCAGGTTGCCGGTGCCCGAGGCGACGTTCACGCCGATGTTGCCGGAGGCGCCCGAGAACGCACTGCCCGACAGCGCCGAGGTGTTGGTCGCATTCACGTTCACCCAGCGGGTGGTCGTGACGGTGCCGCTCAGGCTGGCGTACAGGTCGGCGACGCCCAGTTCGACGAACTGGCTGGTGCCGCTTTCACGCGTATCGAAGCCCAGGCCACCGACGCCCTGACGGTACGGGTTCGGCGTCGCGTTCTGGATCTCGTTGTCCAGATCGATGTGGCCGGTCGCGTTGCCACCCGGGTGCGGCAGGTCGCCACTCCAGGTATCCAGATAGTAGTTGGCCATCTGGTAGGCATTGCCACGGCCGCTGTAGGTGCCGGCGCCATAGGCCAGGGTCAGGCCGCTGACACCGCCGCTCATGCCGACCTGCACCGTATCGGTGTAGGACTGCACGAAGCCGGCATTGCTCACGGCATTGCCGCTGGACACCTGGTTGGAGCTGATGCTGGACTGGGCCATCGCGCTGGTGGCCACCGACGCAGCGAGCGCGTTCTTCTGCTCGTTGTTGTTGCCCGACGCGATGTTCACGCCGATGTTGCCGGACGCGCCGCCGAAGGCATTGCCACCGAGGCCGGCAGCGTTGGTGACGCCGGAGTTCATGGTGGTGTTGCCCATGCCGGACTGGTTGACGAACACTTCAGCGTCGGCCATGCCGAAGCTGAAGGACGCGTCAGCGGCGGACAGCGAAGCCGCATTGTCCTGCGCGTTGTTGTCACCGGCCACGACGTTGAAGCCGAGGTTGCCCGAGGCACCCGAGCCGACGTCATCGGCGATCGAGGCGCTGTTGGTGACCAGGCTGTTGGACGCGGCGTTGTGGCTGATCGACTGGCGGTTGTCGATGACCGCGATGGCGGCCGAATCCAGGTCGATGTCACCGGTGATGGTCGGATCGCCGGAGAAGTTCACGTCGCTGCTCAGGCGCAGGTCCTTTTCCAGGTTCACGTCGACGCCGTGGTTGTTCTTTTCCTTGCGCTCGTCGGCCTGGATGTTGCTGTTCTTCTGTACCTGCTCGTTGACCGTACGGTTGCGGGTCACGCTCGAGCTGTCGGTGTTGTTGCGTACCGTGGTGTTGGTACGGGTCCAGTTGCGGACCTCGTTGTCGGTGTGGTTGTGGGTGTCGTTACGGGTTTCGGTCACGACATGGTTGTGGTTGATGTTCGCGTTGGCGTTCTGGTTGTCCCAGCCATTGGCCGCGGCGGCGGTCGAGGCAGAAGCAATTGCCATGGCGAGCAGAGACTTCTTGAAAGTCGCGTTCATGGTGTCCTCTCTCTCATCAGTGATACATCGGGTGGTGGGTACTGCTCACGGGTTGCCCTGGACGACCATGCCAAGCACGTTGGCCGTGTCGTTGCGGGCTCCCGCGATCTGATTGAGTTGCAGGACACCGTCGAAGCCCCGCAGTACCGAGGCGGAAACCCCGACGCTGCGGATACCCGCCGCAACACCGTCGCCGATGTCGCCCTGCCCCCCTGTTGACGCGATGTCCGACGCCGCCAAAGCCGCGTCGTCGGTCTCGCGTATCCCTTGCCGGGCCAGCGTCGCGCTGACGACGTTGAGGGTCGTATTGGCGATGCCACTGGCCTGGTTGATCGATGCGATGCCACTGGCGCCGTTCAGCGCCTGGCCTTCGATATGTGCGCTGGCCTGCAGCGGCCCCGACAGCACCACGTCGGCATGGCGCTGCTGGCGTGCAGCGATGGCGACGTTGGCCTGGTCGCCGGTGGCCATGCCCTGCAGGTTGGCCTGGATGTTCAGGTCGCCGCTGGCCTGGTTGACCATGATGGCGCCACTGGCACCGGCCAGCGCGCGGTCGCCGATACGGGCCACGTCCAGATAGGACAGCATGCCGCTGTAATCATCGGCCCAGGCCAGTGCGGGCGCACCCGCCAGCACCAGCAGCAGCGCGCCACGCGCCGCGCGATTCACTTGCCACCTCCCTGCGGTGCCGCGCCCAGCGGGAACTGCGCCAGCGCGCCGCGCACGGTATCGCCGATGCCGCGGGTGGTGTTGCCGACGGCGCCGAGCGGGCCGCTCATCGCACCGCCCAGGCTGTTGCCGCCGAGCGCGCCGTCACTGGAACGGCCCAGCGTGCCGCCGAGGGCCTGGTGGGTCACCCGCTCCACGGTGGTGCCGCCTGGCGCGGCCATGCGGCCGGTCTGCCCCGCCCCGAGCCCGGCATAGTCGTCATCGCTCAATTCATCCATGCCGCTGGAGCCGCCGCCGCTGCCGAGTGCGGTGGCGATCTCATGCTGCGGTTTGGGATCGGCGATCAACGCCATGCCGGGCGCCGCCATGCGATAGGCCGGACGTGCGGCCACATCGCGCAGCAGGACGATCTCGCCCGGCTGCGCCTTCACTCCCTGGCGCGCACCCGAGGCGGCGGCCGCCAGCGGGCAGGCCAGGGCCAGCAGCAGCGCCAGCTGCCGGACCGAGGAACCGAGATGGGTGGTGCTGCTGTCCATGCCGCTCTCCCGTTGCGTATGCGCAGGGACAGAGCAGCTTCCGTGCCAACTTCCAAACCGCTTGGTAGCAAGCGGTTCAGCCAGTCGAGGGGTGGCGCGTTGCCAGCAGGGTGTTACAGAGGCGTTCGGATTTCGTTTGCCTTAACGTGCAGGAAACAACGCTGCACAAGGCTTGGCAGGGGCTGTATCAGCGGTGTTACAGGTGCTGATACAGCCCGTTGCAGTGCCGCTTCAGCTACGCGGCGGGGTCGGGTCGGGATCATCCAGGCCGACGTTGGTCGAAGGGTTGTCGTACACCGACTGGTCGAGCAGGCCGGTTTCCTTGGCCACCAGCACCGGCACCAGCATCTGGCCCGTCACGTTCGTCATGGTCCGCATCATGTCCAGGATGCGGTCGATCGCGTACAGGTAACCGATGGTTTCCAGCGGCAGGTTGGCCGCACTCAGCACCACGGTGGCCATGATGACCGCCGTGCCCGGCACGCCGGCCGTGCCGAAGCTGCCCAGCACCGATGCGATCAGCACCACCACGTACTGCTCCGGCGTCAGCGGCACGCCGCTGTACTGGGCGATGAACACCGCGCACAGCGCAGGGTAGATCGCACCGCAGCCGTCCATCTTGATGCTCGCGCCCAGCGGCACGGCGAACGAACCATAGTCCTTGTTGACGCCCAGGTTGTGGGTGATCGAACGCAGCGCCACCGGCATCGCCGCGAAGCTGGACGAGCTGACGAACGCCACCTGCATGCCCGGCGCGGCACCGCGGAAGAACTTCAGCGGATTCAGCCCGTGCGAGAGCAGCAGCGCGCTGTAGACCACGATGATGTGCAGCGCGCAGGCCACGTACAGGGCCAGCACGAAATGGCCCAGCGGCAGCAGCTTCTCGAAGCCGTAGCTGCCGACCAGGCCGGCGATCAGGCCGAAGGTTCCGATCGGGGTGACTTCCAGCACGAAGCGGGTCACCTGGATCATGATGTCGCTCATCTGGCCGACCAGCTTGCGCGCCTCGGTCACCTTCTCGCCGAGCTTGACGATGGCGAAGCCGACCAGGCCGGCGAAGAAGATCACCGGCAGGATCGAACCACGGCCGGCCGCCAGCACGGTCTCGCCCGCGGCGTTGACCTTGGTGCCGATGCCCGACAGCGCGTAGAACACGTTGGACGGCACCACGTCCAGCAGCACCTGCACCACGCTGGGTACTTCGCGCGGCACGTAGTTGTTGGCCATCGACAGCTGCAGGCCACCGGCGCCGGGCTGCAGCACCGTGCCCACGCCCAGGCCCACGCACACCGCCAGCGCGGCGGTGATGACGAACCACAGGAACGTGCGGCCACTGAGCGCGGCGACCGATTTCTGGCCGTGCAGCGAGGAGATGGCGTTGATGACCGCGAAGAACACCAGCGGTACCGCGATCATCTTGATGAGGGTGACGTACAGCTCGCCGAGCGGGCCGAACCACGTTTCAGCGGCCGGGCCAAGCGCCCAGCCCGCCAGCGCGCCGAGCACGAAGCCACCGACCACGCGCTGCCAGAATGGAATCCGCAGCCAGGCAGAGACCAGTTTCATAGGCAATCCAGGGGGGAAGGAAGGGATACTGGCACGATAGCCCAAGCGGGCAGGCGGTACGACCGCCCCACCGGCAAACAGTGTGTCATCGGCGTGCATTGCAGGGTTGGGCATAATGAACGCCCCGTTACACTTTGTGAGATCCCAGCGTCCATGCGTCGTTCCGTCTCCCTGTTGGCCGCCTGTGCCACCACCCTGCTGCTGGGCGCCTGCGCCAGCACCACCCCCGCCTCCGCCCCGGCCGGCCTGAAGGTCGCCGTCGAGCCCGTCGCCCACCCGGCCGGCGAGACCCCGCAGTGGTGGTACCGCAGCGGCGCCGCCCAGGCGGCCGCCAATGGCGCGATGGCCGGCAAGGCGAAAAACGTCATCCTGTTCCTGGGTGACGGCATGAGCTTGACCACCGTCGCCGCCTCGCGCATCTACGAAGGCCAGCAGAAGGGCGGCTCGGGCGAAGAGAACCTGCTGTCCTGGGAGCGCTTCCCGGCCACGGCGTTCAGCAAGACGTACAACACCGATTCGCAGACGCCGGATTCGGCCGGCACGATGACCGCCATCACCACCGGCGTGAAGACCCACATGGGTGCGATCGGCGTCAGCGCCGGCAGCCGCAGTGACTGCGCCGACAGCCTGTCCAAGGGCCTGCTGACCTGGCTGCAGCTGGCTGACAGCGCCGGCCTGGCCACCGGTATCGTCTCCACCGCACGCCTGACCCACGCCACCCCGGCCGCGACCTACGCGCACTCGCCCGAGCGCAACTGGGAAAACGACACCGACCTGACCGACGCCGCCAAGGCCGCCGGCTGCAAGGACATCGCCCAGCAGCTGCTGTCGACCTCGCGCTATGGCCGTGGCCCGCTGGTCGCCCTCGGCGGCGGCCGTGGTGAATTCACCACCGTGGAAGAACGCGACCCCGAGTACGACGACAAGGTCGGCCAGCGCCTGGACGGGCGCAGCCTGGTGCAGGAATGGCAGCAGTCGCATCCGCAGGGTGCCTACGTCTGGAACAGCACGCAGCTGGCGGCCGCGGCCACCGCGCCGGCCATCCTCGGCCTGTTCGAGCCGGACCACATGCGTTACGAGTACGAGCGCCCGCAGGACCCCGCCGGTGAGCCGAGCCTGGCCGAGCTGACCGCCGCGGCGATCAAGAACCTCGCGCAGCACCAGGAAGGCTACGTGCTGATGATCGAAGGCGCGCGCATCGACCACGCCAACCACAGCGGCAACGCCTACCGCGCCCTCACCGAAACCGTCGCCCTGTCCGACGCGGTGCGCGTGGCCAACGAACTGACCTCGGCCGACGACACCCTGATCATCGTCACCGCCGACCACTCGCACACCCTCAACTTCGTCGGCTACCCGGCGCGCGGCAACCCGATCCTGGGCAAGGTGAAGGACAAGGGCGGCGAAGACGGTGCAGGCAAGCTGGATTACGCGCTGGACGGTAACGGCCAGCCGTACACCACGCTGACCTACGCCAACGGCCCGGGCCACACCGGCACCACCAACCAGCAGCCGGCCGGCCCGAAGGTCTACCCGCACAACCCGAGCAGCTTCGAACAGGCCAACGGCCGCCCGAACCTGCATGACGTGGACACCGAGCACCCGGATTACATGCAGGAAGCGCTGGTGCCGATGAAGTCCGAATCGCACGGTGGCGAAGACGTGGGCATCTGGGCGCGCGGCCCGGGCAGCAAGGCCATCCGCGGCACCCTGGAGCAGAACGCGATCTACCACATGATCGTGCAGGCCACCCCGGCCCTGCGCGAGCGCCTGTGCCAGGCCGGCACCTGCGACGACAAGGGCGTGCCGGTGCAGCTGCCGGCGCCGACCGCCTTCGAGCGCAAGGCCGAGGCGCAGTGACGGCACGGTCTGAGCGGCCGTCTTCTGCCAGCGGCCGCCTCGTGCGGTCGCTGGCACTGTGCGGCCTGCTGGCCAGCGGTGCGGCGTGGGCGCAGGCACCGGCGTGCACGCAGCTGACGGAAGAACAGGGCCTGGTGGCCCTGCCCGGCTGCGAGGTGGACGGACACCAGTTGAAGCTCAGCGCCGACGCGCTGAAGGGCCTGCAGTACGACGCGCAGGGCCTGGCGGTTGTGCATGCCGATGGCGGCTTCCACTACGTGGCACGCCGCGGCCGCAGCCTGCCGGTGCTGGCGTGGGACAACGGCGCGGACACGCCGCAGGAAGGCCTGCTGCGCGGGCGCGTGGGTGACCGCGTGGGCTACTTCGACCTGCAGTTCCGCCAGGTGATTCCGGCGCTGTTCGATTTCGCGTGGCCGTTCGAGGACGGCGTGGCGGAGGTCTGCAACGGGTGCAGGCGCGGCACGCCGGATGGCGATGGGCATACGCCGATGGAAGGCGGCGAGTGGTTCCGCATCGACCGCATGGGCCGTTGGGTGAAGTAGGGGTTTTCGGCAGGGCTGCGCCCTGCACCTGCCGAAGCTTCAAGCAACAGCAACGTCAAAAGCCGAAGCGGCATTCCGTGGGATGGCGGGGCACTGT
>JAFAFD010000001.1 GCA_023423675.1 Pseudomonadota bacterium
CCCCTGACGGGGCGTTGTTTGTATCGACCGGTTCAGCTGCTTGTTACACAGACTGACTGCCCGGCGTTTTTTCATGGCCGCGCTGTAGCGGTCAATCGCGCGCGACCATGCCCTCGGCACGGCTGTAGACACGCAAGCGATGGCCATCAGGATCGACACCGACGAAGGTGTGGCCGAATTCCAGTGTCACCGGCGCCTGGGTGATCTGCACCCCAAGCGCGCGCCAAGCGTCATGCAGCTGCTGCACTTCAGCGGGGTTGGCGGCCACCATCGCCAGCTCGGCGGCGCCGGCCTCGGCGGTGACCGGCGGCAGCACGCCATCGCGCTGCCACAGGCCCAGGGCCGCGCCATCACCGAGCAGGAACAGGGCGAAGCCGGGCGTCTGCTCGACCGGCGGCGTGCCAAGGATGCCGCTGTAGAACGTGGCACTGGCCGCGACATCGCGCACGTACTGCAACAGGGTGCTGGGCTTGAACATGGGGAACCTCCGTTGTTGGGAGCGCCCATGGTGGTGCGGGCCTGCTGACAGATCCTGTCAGCAGCGTTGACGGCGCTGGCCTGCGCTTCTGCCCTGGTAGAGTCGACTGTCAGTCGACTGCTCCTGCGTGAAAATCCCGCGCTTCGCGCGATAGTCGACTAGCAGTCGACTCTACCCCCGGCGTTTCGTACGCCGCCGGTTCCGGGCAGCGCGCTCTTGCAGCTCACGCCCGATCCAGCCAATCCGGGGCGATGCCCTGCGCTTTCTGCCAGCGGCGCAGCAACGTGCCGCGCGGCACCTGGTAGCGCTCTTCCAGCCTGCGCACCCGCCGGATGCGGTCCAGGCGGAAATGGCGGAAATCCTCGCGGCCCTCGCACCATGCCGCCAGCACCACCACCTCATCGAAGTAGCCCAGCGCGAACGGCCAGACCACGCGCTCGCTGCGCTGCCCCTGCGCGTCCTCGTAGGCAAACTGCAGCCGCTGCTGCGCGCCCACGGCTTCGCGCACCGCCTGCAACCGCGCCGCCGGCACCGTCGCTCCGGCCTTCGAGGGACCGATGCGCAGGCCGCTGTCGCGCAGCGCTTCACGGCGTGCGGCGGGCAGCACATGGGCGATGCGTGCCAGGGCATCGCGAGCAGCATCAGCCAGCGCCGGCTCGGTGCGCGCGGCCACCCAGCGCAGGCCCAGCACCAGCGCATCGATCTCGGCTGGCGGCAGGGTCATCGGTGGCAGCACGTCGCCGGGTATCAACTGGTAACCCACGCCGGCCTCGCCGCGCAGGTCGGCACCCTGCGCGCGCAGGGTCTCGATATCGCGGTACAGCGTGCGCAGGCTGATGCCGAGCGCTTGGGCCAGGGCCTGCCCGGCCACCGGCCGGCGGTGCCGGCGCAGCAGCTGCAGCAGCTGGGTCAGGCGCAGCGCACGCGACATCAGTCGGCCAGCGCGCCGGACGCCACAACATGCTCGCCCGGCGGCGGTGCCAGTGCGGCATCCACCAACGCCCTGGCAATGCGGCTGGCCGGATTGATCCGCCAGGCCCGCGGCAGCACCGGCCCGAGCACGCCCAGCACCTGCAGGGCGAAGTGCTCGCCGCGACGCACCTGCTGCCGCTGCCCCCCGATCAGGCCCGGCCGCACCAGGGTGAGCGAGGCGAAGCCCAGTGCACGCAGGTCGCGCTCCAGCTCGCCCTTCACCCGGTTGTAGAAGATGGCCGAGCCCGCGTTGGCGCCGGCCGCGGAGTTCAGCACGAAGGCGCGCGCGCCCTGGGTACGGGCCAGGCGGGCGAAGGCCAGCGGGTAATCGTGGTCGATGCGGTGGAAGGCCTCGCGGCTGCCCGCCTGCGCCATGGTGCTGCCCAGTGCGCAGATCACCGCATCCACCTGCGCCCAGTCCGGTGCATCGGGCAGGCCGTCGAACTGCAGCACCGGGGCATGCAGTTTCGGATGGCTCAGGCCCAGCGGGCGCCGGGTCGGGGCCACCACCGCGCGGCACAGCGGGTCATCCAGCAGCATCGGCAGGGCCAGCCCGCCGACCAGGCCGGTCGCCCCCAGCAACATCACGCGCATACCCACCTCCCCTACGGCATCCTGTCGTCCATCGTAGCCGTTCAAGCCGTCGGCGGCCGCGCCGATATGCTGTCACCAGTCCCTGCCAGCCCCAGGATTTTTGCCATGACGGACCAGCCCGACCACCGCCCTGCCCCCGGTACCGCCCTGGGACCGCCGGCGCACGTGCGTGCGGTGTCCGACGATGGCCGCGGTGACCGGGTGGTCCTGCAGGGCGGCACGGCGGTGGCGCTGCAGCAGCTGTTCGCCGGCGCCGATGCGCCCGAGCCGCTGCTGGCCGCCTTTGCCAATGGCATGGCCACCCTGCCCGGCGAGCTGGGCGACATGGGTGACCGTCTGCAGTCGGCGCAGGCCAGCGCCGACTGGCCGCGCTACGGCCGGGCGATGCGGCAGCTGATCGACAAGTACATCCGCACCATCGAGCAGCACTCGCCCGATGGCCAGCCCGACAGCCTGCGCCTGTCCGAGCAGCTGCGCCTGCTGCTGGGTGGCGCGGTGGTGTCACTGCTGCTGCACGACCCGGACCTGCGCGAGCAGGCCCAGGCGCTGGCCGGCAAGCTGCGGCAGTGGCAGCCCGGCGCACCGCTGGAGCCCATCGAACAGGGCGTGCGCGAGCTGGGCCACCAGGTGGGCGTGCGCGCGGAGAGCTGGCAGGAACAGCAGGCCTTGTTGCTGGAGCTGTTTGCGCTGCTGCTGGAGAACGTCAGCGAGCTGCTGGATGACCGCAGCTGGCTGCAGGGCCAGATCGCCGCGGTACGCCAGCTGCTGGCCGGCCCGCTGGAAGCGGAATCGGTCGAGCGCACGCGCGCCGAGCTGCGCGAGGTAATCTACAAGCAGGGGCTGCTGCGCCAGGGCATCGACGATTCCAAGGCGGCGATGCGCGGCCTGATGGGCGAGTTCATCGAACGCATGGACGGCATGGCCGCCAGCACCGGGGAATACCACGACCGCATCGGCACCTATGCCCTGCAGCTGCGCGAGGCACGCAGCATCGCCGACCTCAACCAGCTGCTGCAGGAAGTGATGCATGACACCGGCAAGGTGCAGCAGCAGGCCGCACAGGCGCGCGACCACCTGGCCAGTGCGCGGCAGGAAGTGGAGCGCGCCGAGCGGCGCATCAGCGAACTGGAACAGGAACTGCGCGAGGCCGGCGACCTGGCGCGCATCGATCCGCTGACCCAGGCCCTGAACCGCCGTGGCCTGGACGAGATGCTGCAGCGGGAAATGGCCCGCGCGGCGCGCAACAACACGCCGCTGGGCCTGGCGGTGATCGACCTGGATGACTTCCACCAGACCAACGATGCCCACGGCCACGCCGGTGGCGATGCGCTGCTGCAGCACCTGGTGTCGACCTGCCGGCTGCTGCTGCGCGCCACCGATGGCATCGCCCGCCTCGGCGGTGATGAATTCGTGCTGCTGCTGCCGGAAACCCCGGGTGCCGACAGCATGGCCACGGTGCAACGCCTGCAGCGTTCACTGGCCCATCGCGTGCTGACCGTGCAGGACAAGCGCGTACCGGTGCACTTCAGCGCCGGCCTGGCGCAGTGGCAGCCCGGCGATGATGCCGAGGCCCTGCTGCGACGCGCCGATGAGGCGCTGTACGTGGCCAAGCGCCAGGGCAAGAACCGGGTGCAGGCGGGGTAATCCGCCCTGGTGGGCATGGCCCGGCGGCGGCGGTTGGTGGGTGCCGACCGTTGGTCGGCACGCCCTTCGCCCGGCGGCCGTTGTTACTTCCCGCGCAGCTTCTGGATGCCGGTCACCGCGGCCAGCACGATCGCGCCGGCAACGATGCCGACCACCATGTTCGCTGCGGCACTGATCAGCCAGCCCCACTGGCCTTCGCCACCGAAGCCCTGCACCGCGTGGTGCAGCGCCGGCACGTTGTGCACGAGGATGCCGCCACCGACCAGGAACATGGCGATGGTGCCGGCCACCGACAGGAACTTCATCAGCCACGGCGCGGACACCACCAGGCCACGACCGAACGCGGCCACCGCCCCGCCCTTGCGCGACAGGTACAGGCCCACGTCGTCCAGCTTCACGATGCCGGCCACCAGCCCGTAGACGAACACCGTCATCGCCACGGCCACCACCGACAGGGTCAGCAGCTGCTGGGTGAAGGCCACGGTGGCGACCACGCCGAGGGTCAGCACGATGATCTCGGCCGACAGGATGAAGTCGGTGCGGATGGCACCCTTCACCTTGTCCCTTTCCCACGCCACCATGTCCACCTGCGCATCACCCAGCGCCTTGCGCCGCTCGGCCTGGTGCTCGGCGTCCTCATCGGCCGAATGCAGGAAGCGGTGCGCCAGCTTCTCCACGCCTTCAAAGCACAGGAAGGCGCCGCCGATCATCATCAGCGGCACGATCAGCGGCACGTTCCAGCCGCGGCTGTGCAGCCAGGCTTCCAGCGCGCTGATCGCCAGCGCCGCCGGCACCAGGATCACCTTGTTCACCAGCGACCCCTTGGCCACCGCCCACACCACCGGCAGTTCGCGGTTGGCGTTGACGCCGGTCACCTGCTGCGCGTTCAGCGCCAGGTCGTCGCCCAGGACGCCGGCGGTTTTCTTCGCGGCGACCTTGGTGAGGATCGAGACGTCGTCGAGCAGGGTGGCGATATCGTCGAGCAGGGCAAACAGGCTGGCACCGGCCATGGTGGATCCAAAGAGGGGATGGGCGGATTCTGACTGATCCGGTGCCTGCTGCGGAAGCGGGTTCACTGCGTGCCTACCGCGCAGCAGGGACACTGGCAGCGTCCGCCCTTCTGCCGGGCACGTCCGTCGGGCATGGCCCGGCGCTACCAGAGCAGCGCACCGCCCCGAGGAGTTCCGCTTGAGCAATCCGTCCACCGCCACGGCCAATCCCACACTGGTCAAGGGCATGAACCGGCGCAGCCAGATCCTGCGCCTGCTGATGCGCTACCGCCATTCGGGCGTCTTTTCCGGAATGAACCTGGAAGCCTCCGGCCCCCACGCCGATATCCCGGCCGATGGGAACCCTGACCAGTTCGTCAGCGACCTGGAGGCACTGGGGCCGACGTTCGTCAAACTGGGGCAGATGCTTTCCACGCGCCCGGACATGATCCCGGCCGAGTTCGCCACGGCCCTGGAACGCATGCAGGAGAATGTGGCGCCCATCCCGGTCGAGCGTATCCACGCCGTCATCGAGCAGGAACTGGGCGCCGGGGTCAACAAGCTGTTTGCTTCATTCGACCCGGAACCGCTGGGCTGCGCCTCGATCGCCCAGGTTCACCGCGCGGTCCTTCACGACGGCCGGCTGGTGGCGGTGAAGGTGCAGAAGCCGGAGGTCGCCGCGCAGCTGCGTTCGGACCTTGACGCGCTGCGCAGCTTCGCCCTGGCCGCCGACCATCTCACCCAGGTTGGCCGCCGGGTACGCCTGCGCGACTGGCTCAATGAGTTCGGCAAGACGCTGATGCAGGAGCTGGACTACCGCACCGAGGCGGAGAATCTGGCCCGCTTCGGCCGCCACCTCTCGCCCTTCAAGCGGCTGTGGGTGCCTCAGCCGCTGTGGGATTACTGCGGCCAGCGCGTATTGACGATGGAACTGGTCAACGGCGTGCGGGTTGATGCAATCCCCGCCGTTCGCCGTACCGAGCAGCCGATGGACCCGCTGGCTGCCGCGCTGATCCGGGGCTATCTGGACCAGATCTTCGTGCATGGCGAGATCCATGCCGATCCGCATCCCGGCAACCTGCGGGTGACGCCCGATGGCCGCCTGGCGATCTTCGACCTGGGCATGGTCGCCCACATGCCGCCGCGCCTGCGCGAGCGCATGCTGAAGATCCTGTTTGCGGCCGTGGATGGACGGGGCGAGGAGGTGGCCGACGACCTGATCAGCATCAGCACGCGCCTGGAGTCCTTTGACGAGGAGCGCTACCTGCGTGAGACCGGGCAGCTGATCGCCCGCTATGCGGCCAGCAGCAGCTTCACCGAGGGCAAGGTGGTGCTGGACATGGTGCGCATCGCCACCGCCTGCGGCCTGCGCACACCGCCGGAACTGAGCCTGCTGGGCAAGGCGCTGCTGAACCTTGAGAGTGTGTGCCTGCTGCTGGCACCGGAACTGGACACCCGCCGCATCGTCGAACGACAGCTGCAGCACGTGATGCGGGCACGCCTGAAGAAATCACTCTCCATGCCCAACCTGGCCAGCGAGGCGATGGAGCTGCAGCAGCTGCTGCGCGATGGGCCGCGCAAGCTGACCGACATCATGGCGTTGCTGGCCGAGAACCGCCTGCAGATGAAGGTGACCGGCCTGGAAGAATCGCGGTTGATGGAGAACCTGCAGAAGATCGCCAACCGCGTGGCGGCCGGCATCATCAGTGCAGCGCTGATCATGGCTGCCTCGCTGATGATGAAGCTGGAGACCGGCTGGCACATCTTCGGCTATCCGGCCATCGCGCTGTTCCTGATGCTGATCGGCGTCGTGCTCGGATTGGGCATCGTGACCAGCGCCTTGCTGTTCGATCGGCGTGCACGTGCGCGCGAGGAACGCGGGCATCGTTGAAGAAGCGGGAAATCGCGCCGTTTTTTAATGAAATCGCGTAGCGGCTTTCACGCTGGTTTTACTTGAAACGCGCGATTTCACCTCATGTAACAAACAAACATTTCAGTCAGGTTCGTGCATGCACTATCGGGTCATCAGCCTGTCATGCATGTGTGCTTGAGGCAGCGCTGGTCGGATGGACACGCGTCGGTACGACGTCCATCACCACCTCCCGTCACTGCCGAAGCCGCTTATGCTCTGGATCCTGCTGCTGTCGCTGTTGTTGTTGGCCTGGTTGTTCCTCGCCTCCGATAAGTGGGTGTGGTGGAAGGCGAGCACGTTCTCGCTGCTGCTGATCCTGCTCAGCACGTGGTGGTTGATCGACAAGCTGTCCGGCGATGGCCTGAATGCCGCAACGCTCTACCACCTGGGCGCCGACATGGAAGGCGCCGGCATCGCGGACTTCAAGGGCTATATCGCCGGCTACATCGCGCTCGTCCTGGTGTCGCTGCTGCCGCTGTTTGCTACGCGGGTGAAGCGCTGGCGCCGCCCGGGTCGCGGTGGCGCATGGTTCGCCGGCTTCGCGGTGGTGTGGATCACCACGATCATGATCAGCCCGCTGGCACGTGATGGCCAGCGCCTGTACCAGCAGCTGCGCCCGGTCGATTTCGCCCGCATCGCTCCCGAATACCAGGTGCCGACGCAGCCGCTGCAGCGCCCGCGCAACATCGTCTGGATCTACGGTGAAAGCCTGGAACGCACCTATCTGGACGACAACGTGTTCCCGGGCCTGATGCCCAACATCAACCGCCTCGCCAGCCAGTCGCTGGACGTGCGCGGGCTGGCCTCGGCCGAAGGCAGCGGCTGGACGATCGCCGGCCTTGTCTCGTCGATGTGCGGCGTGCCGCTGACCACCTCGCAGGGCGATGAAAACAGCATGGATCGCATGGGCAGCTTCCTGCCCAAGGCCGTGTGCCTGGGCGACTACCTGAAGCAGCAGGGCTACACCAACCATTACCTGGGCGGCGCCAGCGGCCGCTTCGCCGGCAAGGGCCAGTTCCTGGCCAGCCACGGTTTCGATGAAGTGCACGACCTGGAATGGTTCAAGCAGCAGAAGAAGATCGGCCGCGTGCATTACTCGCCGTGGGGCGTGCACGACGACGTGCTGCTGGATACCGCCTACCAGCGTTTCGAACAGCTCTCGCGCAAGGGCGAGCCGTTCATGCTGACCACGCTGACCATGGACACCCACCACCCGGCCGGCCATCTGCCGGTGGCGTGCAAGGGCCAGCGTTATGAAAGCAAGTACGGCAACATCAACATGCTCAACGCGCTGAAGTGCAGCGACCGGCTGATCTCGCAGCTGGTGCAGCGCATCCAGGCCAGCCCCTACGGCAAGGACACGCTGATCGTGATCGCCTCGGATCATCTGGCGATGCCCAACGACCTCACCGACATCCTGACGAAGCAGAAGCGCGAGAACCTGCTGCTGTTCCTCGGCGACGGAATTGCCCCGCAGCAGCTGAAGGCCGACGCCGGCACCACGCTGGATTCGGGTGCCACCCTGCTCAGCCTGCTGGATCCGCAGCTGAAGACGATGGGCTTCGGTCGCTCGCTGATCGATACCCAGCGCGCGCCCAGCGCGAGTGTGGCGACCCAGCGCGATGGTGGCCGCGATTATCCGCAGTACCTGGCCTTCGCCCGCTCGCTCTGGTTGGGCGAGCCGACCCGCGAACTGAAGATCGATGGCGATGACCAGGTGGTGGTCGGCCTGCAGCACGTGCAGCCGCCGGTGCTGCTGGAGTACGACAAGGACTGGAGCCTGAAATCGGTGTATCTGGAAAACACCTCGCGCCAGTTCGACGATGCCGACCCGGACAACACACTCGCCTATGTGGATCGCTGCACGGCGTTCGAGGATGGTTCGGCCGACGGCGACTGGTGCGCGCTGCTGGTGAACCGCGACAACGGCATCAAGTTGTTCCGCGATGACGACCTGCGTGGCGGCATCGCGGTGGATGCACCGCTGGAGTCGTTCCAGGGCCCGCGCCCGAGCGTGCGCCAGGCGCACATGATCACCCAGAAGGGCCGCCGCACCCGTGCCGGCCAGTACATGCTGAAACTGGTGGCGAGCCAGCGCCCGGACCGCGGTTTCTGGATCGAGGCAGTGTCGTCGCAGCGCAAGGTGGTGCTGGCCCAGCAGTGGGTGCAGCCGGATGCGGACGGCAAGATCAACGTCTCGTTCGGGTTGGACCACGAGGTGGATGACCTGGAGATCCGGGCGTGGTTGAACCATGCCGAGAAGCTGGCGGTGGATACGTTTGCGCTGGTGCCGTCGCGCGCACGCCCGCGGGGGTAAGGGTTTTTCTTCTGCAGGGCTTGCTGCCCTGCACCTGCTGGTAGTGGCGGCCGCTGGCCGGCAACCTCAAGAGGAAGAGCGGCATTCCGTGGGATGGCGGGTCACGCGGCTGTTGGCAACTGCTGCTGTTGGTGGGTGCCGACCGTTGGGCGGCACATCTGTCAGATATCGA
>JAFAFD010000040.1 GCA_023423675.1 Pseudomonadota bacterium
ACGTAGTCCTGCGCTGGCGGGCCGTGGGCGCCGAGGTGCTGGCCACGGCCGACGCCGGCGCGATCCGCGTATGGCTTGGCGCACAAGGGCTGCAGGTGCGTGAACAGCGTATCCACGCGGCCCGGTGGTGGGATGCCGCTGGGCGGGCGCGGTCGGCTGCTATCCTATCGCCGATCGAACAAGCGGCCGTTGGGCCGGAGGGTTGAAACGTGTGGGAACTGGTCAAGGCCGGTGGCTGGCCGATGGTGCCGCTGCTGCTGTTGGGCGTACTGGCTTTGGCGATCGTCCTGGAGCGTTTCTGGTCCCTGCGGCGCAATGAGGTGCTGCCGCCTGGCCTCGGCCAGGAAGTGCGCAACTGGGCTGCCCGCGGCAAGCTTGACCCGGCCCACCTGCAGACCCTGCGGGCGAACTCGCCGCTGGGCGCACTGCTGGCCGCGGCGCTGGAAGCCCGCAACCGCCCGCGCGACCAGATCCGCGAGCGCATCGAGGACACCGGCCGCCACCTGGTCCACCGCATGGAGCGTTTCCTCAACGCGCTGGGTACCATCGCCTCGGCCGGCCCGCTGCTGGGCCTGCTCGGCACGGTCATCGGCATGATCCAGATGTTCCTGGGCATCCTCGACCACGGCGTCGGTGATGTGAACCAGCTGGCCGGTGGCATCGGCAAGGCGCTGGTGTGCACCGCCACCGGCATGATCGTGGCCATCCCGGCGCTGATGTTCCATCGCTTCTTCAAGGGCCGCATCCACGGCTACGTGGTGGAGATGGAACAGGAAGCCAGCGCCCTGCTGGACACGCTGGACGGCCGCCCGGGCGTGATGAACGGCGCACCGGCGCCGCGTGCCGCCGCACCTGCCACGGCCAAGGCCTGATCGATGCGCATCGGCAACGACCGATCCCAGGATGAGCCGCATATCGATCTGGTTCCGCTGATCGACGTCATCCTGGTCCTGATCATCTTCTTCGTGGTCACCACCACGTTCGATGCGCGCTCGACGCTGCAGGTGCAGCTGCCGACCGCCAGCGACCAGCAGACCAACGAGCCGCCGCGTTCGCTCAGCGTGCTGATCAACGCCGACGGCCGCTACTTCGTCAACGACCAGGAAGTGCTGCGCACCGACGTCGAGTCGGTCAAGCAGATCATTGCTGCGGTGGCCGGTACCGACCGCGAGCAGACCGTGCTGCTGCGTGCCGACGCGCGCACTCCCTACCAGGCCGTGGTCACCGCGCAGGATGCGCTGGGCCAGCTCGGCTTCCGCCGTATCGCAATCGCAACAGCGCCAGAGGTGCGTCCATGAGTTCCAATCACGCGCCGGTGTGGCCGATCTACAAACGCCTGCTCGGCTATACCCGGGCCTACTGGGTGTTCATGGTGGCCGCCGTCATCGCGATGGTGGTCGAGGCCCTGGCCGGCTACCACTTCACCAAGCTGATGGAACCGCTGGTCAACCGCGGCTTCGTCAACCCCGAGCCGCGCATGGCGGTGATCCTGCCGCTGACCATCCTTGGCCTGTTCCTGATGCGCAGCCTGGCCACCTGGGTCAGCGACTACACGCTGGCCAAGACCGGCCGCAGCGTGGTCCGCGACCTGCGTGAGCAGATCCTGGAAAAGTACCTGCACCTGCCGTCCTCGCACTTCGATACCGAAGCCACGCCGGTGATGGTCAGCCGCCTGAACTTCGATACCGAGCAGGTCACCCAGGCCAGCGCCGACGCGCTGAAGACCGTGGTGGCCGACACCCTGACCATCATCGCCATGCTGGTGGTGATGCTGCAGATGAGCGTCAAGGTGACCCTGGCCATGCTGCTGGTGGTGCCGCTGATCGGTGCCATCGTCTCCTACGTGGGCAAACGCTACCGGCGCATCAGCCGAGGCATCCAGGACGGCATGGGCACCATGGCGCAGACCGCCGAGCAGTCGCTGGCCGCGCAGCAGGAAGTGAAGGTGCACGGCACCCAGCAGCACGAGATCAGCCGCTATTCGCGCCTGGCCAACCGCATGCTGGCGCTGAACATGAAGGTCGAAGTGACCCGCGCTGCAGCGTCGAGCGTGGTCCAGTTCCTGGCCGCGCTGGCGCTGGCGGTCATCGTCTGGGTGTCCACCCGCGAAGCGCTGGCCGGCAAGCTCAACGCCGGCCAGTTCATGGGCCTGATGACCTCGATGATGGCCATCATTCCCTCGCTGCGCCGCCTGACCAGCGTGCAGACCTCGATCTCGCGCGGCGTGGCCGCCGCCGAGCGCCTGTTCGGCATCATCGACATGCCGGTCGAGCGCGACGCAGGGCGCACGCCGCTGCAGCGCGCCCGCGGCGAACTGGCCTTCGAGCACGTCATGCTGCGCTACCGCGCCGACAGCGGCATCGCCCTGGATGACATCAGCTTCATCGCCCGGCCCGGCACGGTCACCGCCATCGTCGGTCGTTCCGGCAGCGGCAAGACCAGCCTGATCCGCCTGGTGCCGCGCTTCTACGAGCCCAGCGGTGGCCTCATCACCCTCGATGGCGTGGCCCTGGATGACTATCCGCTGGCCGATCTGCGCCGTCAGGTGGCCATCGTTGGGCAGAAGGTCATGCTGTTCGACGACACCATCGCCGCCAACATCGCCTATGGCATGGACGCGACCGACGAACAGATCCGTGCCGCGGCCGAAGCCGCCAACGCCTGGGAATTCATCGCGCGCATGCCGCAGCAGCTGCAGACCCCGGTGGGCGAGAACGGCGCGCTGCTGTCCGGCGGCCAGCGCCAGCGCCTGGCGATCGCCCGCGCGATCCTGCGCGACGCGCCGATCCTGATCCTGGACGAAGCCACTGCCGCGCTGGACAACGAATCCGAACGCCTGGTGCAGGACGCACTGCAGCGCCTGATGCCCGAGCGCACCACCCTGGTGATCGCGCACCGCCTGTCCACCATCGAGCACGCAGACCAGGTGCTGGTGATGGACCACGGCCGCATCGTCGAGCGTGGCACCCACAAGGAACTGCTGGAAATGGGTGGCCTGTACCAGCACCTGCACAGCATGCAGTTCCGCGAAAGGCAGGACTGATGGCAGGCAAGGGTACCCAGACCCCGCCGTACTGGTACGACGGCAGCCCGGTTCCATTTGCGATGCGGCTGCTGGCGCCGGTCTATGCCGGCGTGGCCGCGCTGCGCCGGCGGCTGTACCGGAAGGGCTGGTTCAAGCGCCACGCGCTGCCGGTGCCGGTCATCGTGGTCGGCAACATCACCGCCGGTGGCACCGGCAAGACGCCGCTGACCATCGCCCTGGTCGAGCGCCTGCGCGCGGCCGGCTGGAAGCCGGGCGTGGCCAGCCGTGGTTATGGCCGCGAAGAAGCGGACAAGGCGCGCTGGGTCGAGGCCGACACGTCGACCGCGCTGGGAGGTGACGAACCGGTGCTGATCGCGTGGAAGACCGGCGTCCCGGTGCGCGTGGACAGCGACCGAGTGGCGGCCGGCAAGGCCCTGATCGCGGCCGGCTGCGATGTCATCGTCTGCGACGACGGCCTGCAGCATTACCGGCTGCAGCGCGACATCGAGATCGAGGTCATCGACGCGCAGCGCCGCTACGGCAATGGCCGGATGATTCCCGCCGGGCCGTTGCGCGAGCCGGTCAGCCGTGCCGACGAATGTGATTTCCGCGTGGTCAATCTCGGCCAGGCCGATGAAGCCACCGCCGCCCAGGCCTGCGGTTTTGGCCAGTGGCCGATGGCGCTCCACATCGACAGCGCGCAGCCCTTGCCGGGGGGGCGTCCGCGCCCGTTGGCGTATTTCGCGGGCCAGCGCGTGCATGCCGTGGCCGGCATCGCCAACCCGCAGCGCTTCTTCGACATGCTGCGTGCGCGCGGCATCGGCGTGGTGCCACATGCCTTCGCCGACCACCAGGTCTACCAGCCGCAGGACCTGTCCTTCGGCAGCCAGCTGCCGGTGCTGATGACCGAGAAGGATGCGGTGAAGTGCCGCGCCTTCGGCAACGACTGGCATTACGCGGTGCCGCTGCGCGCCGAACTGCCGGCCGCCTTCTGGGTAGCCCTGACCGACCGCCTGGACAAGCTGCGCCCGAACTGAGCGGCCGCACGGCGCTTGCAATCGCCCGCCGCCGGCCGCATTCCTGTTGTATCGCGCCTGCCGAGTACCGCCCGCATGACTGAATTCGTTGTCGCCATTCCGGCCCGTTACGCCGCCTCGCGGCTGCCGGGCAAACCGCTCCGCCCGCTGGGCGGTGAACCACTGGTGCTGCACGTGGCACGCCGCGCGCTGCTGGCCGGCGCCCGTGAGGTCTGGGTGGCCACCGATGACACCCGCATTGCCGATGCCCTGGATGGCCTGGCCGAGGTGAAGGTAGCCATGACCGCGGTCAGCCACGCCTCCGGCACCGACCGCCTGGCCGAATGCGCGCGCATCGCCGGCTGGTCCGACGAAACCGTGGTGGTCAACCTGCAGGGCGACGAGCCGTTCGCCCCGGCGGCCGGTATCCGTGCCGTGGCGCAGGCGCTGGTCGAGGGTGATGCACCGATGTCGACCCTGGCCACCTCCGTCGAGGATGCCGAAACCCTGTTCGACCCGAACGTGGTCAAGCTGGTGCGCAACGTGCGCAACGAAGCGATGTATTTCAGCCGCGCGCCGATCGCTTGGCACCGCGATGGCTTCGCGCGCAGCCGCGAGGCCTTGCCGGATGGCCATCGCTGGCTGCGCCATATCGGCATCTACGGCTACCGTGCCGGCTTCCTGCAGCAGTTCGCGGCGATGCCGCCGGGCCAGCTGGAGCAGGTCGAGGCGCTGGAACAGCTGCGCGTGCTGGAAGCCGGTTTCCCGATCAGCGTGGCGATCTCGCCCGAAGCCTTCCCGCCGGGCATCGACACGCCCGAAGACCTGGCCCGTGCCGAAGCCCTGCTGCAGTCCATGGCCGCGCGATGAACCTGCTGGTCGTCTGCCTGGGCAACATCTGCCGCTCGCCGATGGCCGAGGGCGCCCTGCGTGCCCGACTGCAGGCCTCGCCGCTGGCCGACCGTGTGCAGGTCGACTCGGCCGGCACCGGCGACTGGCACGTGGGCGAAGCACCTGACCGGCGCGCCATTGCCTGTGCGGCCCGCCATGGCGTGGATATCGGTGGCCTGCGCGCGCGCCAGCTGCAGGCGGGCGATTTCGAACGCTTCGACTGGATCCTCTGCGCCGACGAGGCCAACCTGCGCGACGCCGCGCGGCTGGCCACGGCCGCCCAGCGCGGGCGGCTGTCGCTGTACCTGCCGTGGTCGGGCGGGCAGGGCGTGCAGGCCATCCCCGACCCCTATACCGGCGGCCAGGATCATTTCGAGCAGGTCTGGGCGATGGTCGACCAGGCCGCGCAACGGACCGTGGCACGACTGTTGCATGACGCCGAGTCCGGCATAATCAGGCCATGAACGCACAGCCTGTCCAGGACCTGCCCGAGTTTGCCACCTGGCTCAATGCCGCCCCCTGCACCCTGACCGAACTGCGTGGCCGGCCGGTCGCGCTGCTGTTCGTCAATGCCGCATCGGCCTGGAGCATGCAGCGGCTGGCCGAGTTCGGCCAATGGCTGTCACGCAACCCGGGCCGCCTGCAGCCGTTGGTGCTGCATGTGCCGCGCTTCGATTTCGAACGCGACGCCGGCGCTGCGCTGAAGCTGCTGCGCAGGCAGGGGCTGTCGATGCCGGCGCTGCTGGATGCCGACTGGGACGGCTGGCGCCGCTTCGGCGTCACGGCCTGGCCGACCGTCATCCTGCTCGACGCGCAGGGGCGCGAACAGCAGCGGCTGGTCGGCCTGGGCGCACCCGGCGAGCTGGAGCGCGCCTTGAACGATCTCTGCGAAGGAGCGCCGCTGGCGCCGTCGCGCGGGGGCAGCGAGCTGCATCCCGAACTGCCGCATCCGCTGCGTTTTCCGGCCGGCCTGGCGGTCAACCGGGACCGCCTGTACATCGCCGACAGCGGTCGCCATCGCATCCTCGAGTGCAGCCATGGCGGGCGCGTGCTGCGCCAGTTCGGGCTGGGTACCGCTGATTTCATGGATGGCAACCTGGCCGAAGCCGCGTTCCATCGCCCGCAGGGGCTGGTGCTCGAGCGCGAGTCGCTGTACGTGGCCGATACCGGCAACCACGCGGTGCGCCGCATCAACCTGGCGACCGGCCAGGTCGACACGCTGTGCGGCAACGGTCGCCCCGGCACGCCGGTCGAAGGGCCGGTGGCGCAGGCGCGGCAGGTGGCACTGGACAACCCGGTCGGCCTGGCGATCGCCGACAACCAGCTGCATATCGCCATGGCCGGCGACAACCGCCTGTGGAGCTTCCACCTCGGCCTGCGCAGCCTGCAGTGGCGCGCCGGCAGCGGTGCCATCGACGAGCGCGACGGCAGTGGCCACATGGCTGCGTTCGCCCAGCCTACCGGCCTGGCAGTGGTGCAGCAGGTGCTGTACGTGGCCGATGCGCTGGGCTCGTCCATCCGTGCGGTGCAGCTGCGCGGTGACCTCGTGCAGACCCTGGTCGGGCAGGGCGCCTGGCGCTTCGGCGCCGACGATGGCCCGCGCGGGCAGGCCAGCCTGCAGTATCCGCAGGCCATCGCATTGAGCCCGGACGCACCCGTGCTGTGGATCGCTGACACCGGCAACGGCCGCCTGCGCACCCTGCGCCTGGGCGGCGGCGATCTGGTCACCCAGCCACTGCCGCGCCGCCTGCATGGCCCGGCCGGCCTGGCCGTCGGCGCCGGTGCAGTGTGGATTGCCGAGACCGACGCGCACGCGGTGCTGCGTTTCGACCCCGACAGCGGCGTGCTCAGCGAAGTGCCGATCAGCGAATGACCGACGTCACCGCCCCGGCCTTCGACGGCAAGGCCTTCGCGGCCCAGTTGAGCACCGCACCCGGCGTCTACCGCATGTACGCGGCCGACGACACGCTGCTGTACGTGGGCAAGGCGCGCGCGCTGCGCAACCGCGTCGGCAGCTACTTCAACGGCAGCCCGAAGAACGCGCGCATCATGTCGATGCTCTCGCAGATCGCGCGCATGGACGTGACCGTCACGCGCTCGGAAGGCGAAGCGCTGCTGCTGGAAAACCAGCTGATCAAATCCCTGTCGCCGCGCTACAACGTGTCCCTGCGCGACGACAAGACCTACCCGCACGTGCTGCTGACCCGCGAGGACTGGCCGCGCATCGCCCTGCACCGTGGCCCGCGCGCCATTCCCGGGCGCTACTTCGGGCCGTACCCGGGCGTCACCGCGGTACGCGAGACGCTGAACCTGATGCACAAGCTGTTCAAGCTGCGCAGCTGCGAGGACAGCGTGTTCCGCAACCGTTCGCGACCGTGCCTGCAGTACCAGATCGGCCGCTGCAGCGCGCCGTGCGTGGACCTGGTGCCGGCGCCGGAGTATGCCGAATCGGTGCGTCGCGCCACGCTGTTCCTGGAAGGCAAGAGCGATGAGCTGACCCGCGAGCTGGGCGAGCAGATGCAGGGTGCCAGCGAGGCGCTGGAGTTCGAGAAGGCCGCGCGCCTGCGCGATCTCATCGCTTCGCTGCGCAGCATGCAGACCCGCCAGTACGTGGATGGCCGCGCCGCCGACCTGGACGTGCTGGCCGTGGCCATGCACGGCTCGCAGGCCTGCGTGCTGCTGCTGGCCTTCCGCGATGGACGCAACCTCGGCACCCGCCCGTTCTTCCCGCGCACCAATGGCGAGGACAGCCCGGAAGAGGTGCTGGCCGCGTTCGTGTCGCAGTACTACATCGAATTCGAGCCGCCGCGCGAGATCCTGCTGGACCGGCAGATTCCCGACGCCGACCTGCTGGTCGCTGCGCTCTCGGCTTCGGCCGAGCGCAAGGTGCAGCTGAAGTGGAACGTGCGCGGCGAGCGCGCCGGCTACCTGGAACTGGCCAGCCGCAATGCACAGCTGACCCTGGCCACCGAACTCAACAGCCGCAACGCGCAGCACGCGCGCAGCGAAGCCCTGCGCGAAATGCTGGGCCTGGCCGAACCGGTCAAGCGGGTAGAATGCTTCGACATCAGCCACACCATGGGCGAAGCCACGGTGGCGTCGTGCGTGGTGTTCGATGCCGCCGGGCCGGTGCGCGCGCAGTACCGCCGCTACAACATCAGTGGCATCGAGCCAGGCGATGATTACGCGGCCATGCGTCAGGCCATCGACCGCCGCTTCCGCCGCGCGGTCGAAGAACAGGGCGTGCTGCCCGACGTGCTGCTGATCGATGGTGGCGCCGGCCAGCTGGCCCAGGCACAGGCCGCGCTGGCCGACCTGGGCGTGGAAGGCGTGCTGCTGGTGGGCGTGGCCAAGGGCGTGGAGCGCCGCGCCGGCCACGAAGCACTGGTGATGCCTGATGGCCGCGAGCTGCGCCCGGGCGCAGCCAATCCTGCGCTGCAGTTCATCCAGCAGGTGCGCGACGAAGCGCACCGCTTCGCCATCACCGGACATCGGGGCCGCCGTCAGAAGGCCCGGATGACCAGCAAGCTGGAAGATATCCCGGGTATCGGCCCGCGCCGGCGCGCCAGCCTGCTCAAGCATTTCGGTGGCCTGGTTGGCCTGAAAGCCGCCGGTGAAGCCGAAATTGCCAAGGTCGAAGGCATCAATGACGCCCTCGCTGCACGCATCTACGCTAACCTGCACGGGTTGGCCACGCCTGACCCGGCCGAGTAGAGAGAGAAGCAAGCCGCATGAAGTTGACCCTGCCCACCTGGCTGACGTTGTTGCGGATCGTGATGATCCCGGTGCTGGTGCTGGTGTTCTACCTGCCCTACACCTGGACCAATTTCGCGTCCGCGGCGATCTTCGGCCTGGCCGCGATCACCGACTGGCTCGATGGCTGGATCGCACGTCGGTACAGGCTGGAATCGGCGTTCGGCGCCTTCCTCGATCCGGTGGCGGACAAGCTGATGGTGGCCGTGGCGCTGTTCCTGATCGTGCAGGGCCACCCGACGCCGTGGATGGCGTTCTGGGCGGCGGTGATCGTCGGCCGCGAAATCGCGGTGTCGGCGCTGCGCGAGTGGATGGCCGAGCTGGGCCAGCGCGCCAAGGTGCGCGTGGCGATGATCGGCAAGGTCAAGACCACCGCGCAGATGGTCGCGCTGCTGTGCCTGCTGTATTCGGTGGCACCGAACGTGCCGGTCAATGACATCTGGATGGGCCCGCCGGTGTTCCATATCGGCGACTGGACCCTGGCCATTGCCGCCGTGCTGACCCTGTGGTCGGGCCTGCAGTACCTGCATGCCGCCTGGCCGAGCCTGCGCGAAGACGAGCGCGCCGCGCGCGAGCGTTCGCGGCAGAAGAAGCTGGGCAACTGATGAGCCCGGGGTCGGATCCCTTTCCGCAGGAAAG
This sequence comes from Pseudomonadota bacterium, assembly GCA_023423675.1. Lineage (GTDB taxonomy): Bacteria > Pseudomonadota > Gammaproteobacteria > Xanthomonadales > Xanthomonadaceae > Stenotrophomonas. Next base: position 9,325 of record JAFAFD010000040.1, read on the forward strand.
GGCTCTGACCCCACGGTTGCCCCCATCCACGCATGGCGTGGATCTACTGGGGTATGCCGCCCCGGGGTCGGATCCCTTTCCACAGGAAAGGGCTCTGACCCCACGGTCGCCCCCATCCACGCATGGCGTGGATCTACTGGGGTATGCCGTCTTCGACGTGTACATGGTCCATTGATGCGGATGTAAATCCGCCAATGAAATGCGCTTCGCGATGCTCTGGGCGCTTGGGTGCAAAGGCGCCTGATCGAAGCGCCCAGTCGTACGCGCCTTCATTCAACGGATAGCAGGTGAGCACCCCTGTCAGCGCGTGCTTGGCCGCCCATGACAAGCCGGCCTCACGATTGCCGAAGACGCCCCCGGCGAAGCGCGCGCCTGCGCCGTGGAAGACCCATATCTCAGTGGGTTCGCTGTTGATGTTCGCGCCTCGGCTGGATGTACACCGGCATGGATACAACATGTCGGTCGCTTGGCGAAGCCCCCTGAAAAAACCGCTTGACGCCATTCCCAGAACAGGTAGAATTTCGCCTCCCAAGCGGGAATAGCTCAGTTGGTAGAGCGCAACCTTGCCAAGGTTGAGGTCGCGAGTTCGAGTCTCGTTTCCCGCTCCAGATTCAAGAGAAACGCTCCCGCAAGGGAGCGTTTTTCGTTTTGCGTCTTCGGCCGCTTCATCCCCACTTCACCGCCACCCCATCGCCCCGCCACGCGCGGCGGCAAAGCTGCAACACCGTTCCAACCGGTGATGCCGCGATGCCCCACATGTCCTCTGCCTACGACCACGATCTGGTCATCGTCGGCGCAAGCTTCGCCGGCGCGGCCTGCGCATTGGCCGCCGCGCAGTACGGCCTGCGGGTCTGCGTGCTGGAGCGCAAGGCCGATCCCGGCGAGCGCCTGCACACCACCGGCATCGTGGTGAAGGAAGCGATGGAGCAGACCTGGCTGGGTCGCATGCCCGAGCGTCTGGTGCAGCGTGTCGCGCGCGTCCAGTTGTACGCGCCGAACCTGCGCAGCGTGCAGCTGGCCGCGCCCGGGTATTACTTCCTCACCACCGACACCCCGAACCTGATGCGCTGGCTGGCCGACCAACTGCGTGCCAGCGGCGTGGATCTGCGCCTGCAGCAGTCCTTCAGCAATGCCGAGGTCGATGGCGATGGCTGGCAGGTGGACGGGGCAGGGCGGTGCGCCTATCTGGTGGGTGCCGATGGCGCGCGATCACGTGTCGCCCGGCGTACCGGCCTGGGCCAGGTGCGCGACAACCTCTACGGCGTCGAGCGCGAGTTCGACGGCCTGCAGTTGCCGCAGGGCGATGCGCTGCACTGCTTCGTCAGTAAGCGTTACGCGCCGGGCTACATCGGCTGGGTCGCGCAGAATCCCACGGGCGTGCAGGTTGGGCTCGCCCTGCGCCATGATCCGCTGCAGGCGCGGGTGCCGGACATCGATGGCTTCATCGAGCACGTGCGCGACATCGTCGGCATCGCACCGTCATCGCAGCCGTCATCCACCCGCGCCGGGCTGGTGCCCTGCGGCCTGCCGGATGGGCCGATTACCGGCCAGCGCCTGATCCTGACCGGGGATGCGGCCGGCACCGTCTCGCCGCTGTCGGCCGGCGGCATCCACTCGTCGTGGCGGCATGGCTGGGCGGTCGGCGATGCCATCGGCCTGCACCTGCGTGGCCAGGGCCCCGCCGCCGAACAGGTGGCGCGGCGGGTGGCGCCGGCCTTCCGCCGCAAGCGCCTGCTGCGCTGGGCGATGGACCATCTGCAGCAGGACTGGCCGCTCAACGCGCTGCTGCGTACCGCCGCGACGCGGCGAGTGGCCGAGCAGATCTACTTCCACCGGCGCGGGGTGCGGGCCTGACTGCCAAGCTGAACGACGCTGTGCAGACGACCCGAAAAATCCGGTTGACGCCGTGCAGCAATATCGACACAATAGCGCTCCTTCGACGCAGGTCGAACGGAATCTGCGGGAATAGCTCAGTTGGTAGAGCGCAACCTTGCCAAGGTTGAGGTCGCGAGTTCGAGTCTCGTTTCCCGCTCCAGATTGCAGAAAAACGCTCCCGGAAGGGGGCGTTTTTCGTTTGCGTCAGTGGTTCGATACCAGATGGGTCGAAAGGCAGACTGCGAGCGCGCAGGCTGCGAACATCAGGCCCATGTCGGTGGCTGCATGGCGTAGTGCTGCGCTCACGATGAAGGGTATCTGCGTGCGGTGGAAGCGCGGCTGCGAAACTTCCGCCACGCACTGATGACGGACACCGCGCACAGGGCCAGGAACAGGCTCAGATCCAGCAGCAGCAACCACAGCAGGTGTGTGCCGTAGACCGGCGATTGGTGCATCGCGCCCATCGCGAACGGTACCGACCACGTCAGCAGCAGCGCAAAGGCGATCAGCAGGCGCAGCCAGAGCCGACGCCATCGCCATGGGCGCACGATCAGCAAGACAGCCACGATTTCGACCGTGCTCATCAAAGCGAACGTAACGACCTTGCCGGTGGCATAGGACTGGGGCGCGTCTGGATCGAGACTGCGCTGCATCCAGTAGTCGGTCTGAGTGCCGGCATGAATCAGCGCGGCCATCACGGCCAGCCAGATCACGGCTGCCGCCAGGTAGTACAAGCGAGTGCTGCGATCACTCATGCGCGGGCTCCTTGCGCGTGCTCCAGGTGGTGGTGCGCGCAGCGAAGCGCATGCTCGCGGCGATCGCGGCCAGTGCAAGCACGCCTGGCCCGACGGTGAAGTACACCATGCGCAGCGGGTTGTTGTGCATCAGCGTCCAGGCAGCGAATGCGAGCGGGATGGCGAGTACCAGCAATTTCGCTGCCAACGGCCGCAGTACGGCGATCAACGGCTGCGCGCCGAGGAACAGCACGAACGCGTAATACTGCGCGAGGCCCAGGCCGATGTTGCTGTGCGAGCTGAAACCGACATGGTCGCGATACCAGTTCATGCCCAGCGGCATCAGCGTCCAGTAGAGCGCGGCCACCAGCAGGTGCAGCAGCAGGGAGATCAGCAGAGATTTGCCGTGCAGGAACATGGGCCGAGGCGTCCGGGCGGGGCAGGGTACCCCACCGCGCAAGGCCTGGATCGCGCTGCGTGAAGACTGTTGACGGCGTGAAGGAATTTGGACACAATAGCGCTCCTTCGACGCAGGTCGAACGGAATCTGCGGGAATAGCTCAGTTGGTAGAGCGCAACCTTGCCAAGGTTGAGGTCGCGAGTTCGAGTCTCGTTTCCCGCTCCAGATTCTACAGGGCCCCGGTAGGGGCCTTGTTTTTCTCCCGCCTCGGCAAGGCGGGGCACGTTGGGCCACAAGGCTTTGCGCGCAGTCAGAAATGTGAAATCGCTGGTGTGTGTTCCGGATTTCCGGTACCATGGCGGCTTACGCGGGAATAGCTCAGTTGGTAGAGCGCAACCTTGCCAAGGTTGAGGTCGCGAGTTCGAGTCTCGTTTCCCGCTCCAGTTTCGACAGGCCCCATCGCGGGGTTTTGTCATGTCAGGGGCATCGTTCCTGGCCGCAGTACGTTGGCCTCATGGCAGAGTGGCTATGCACCGGATTGCAAATCCGTTTACAGCGGTTCGATTCCGCTTGAGGCCTCCAATTGAAAAGCCCTGACTCCGGTCAGGGCTTTTTCTTTGCGCGGCGTCTGAACTGCGCTAGGACGATGCCGCAAGCGCCGGCTCCTGAAGCACCTGTATCCGCACTTCCCTGAGCGCGACTGCTACGTGGAAGCATTCGTCGGTGGCGCCGCTTCCCTCCTCATGCGCCCGTACCCGGCGGCGACGGAAGCACTCAACGACATCAACGGCGAGCTGGTCGGGCAGTATCGTTGCGTCCGGCATCACCTGGTCGAATTCGTGCGCATGTTTCGGTGGTCGCTGGTGTCGCGGCAGATGTTCGAGTGGACGCAGATGGAGCGCCCCGAAACCCTTACCGACATCCAGCGGGCGGCCCGCTTCTACTACCTGCAGAAGCTGGCATTCGGCGGGAAGGTGCAGGTGCAGACGTTCGGCGTGGTGACCACGGGAGGTCCGCGGCTCAACCTGCTGCGGATCGAGGAAGAGCTCAGCGCGGTGCATCTGCGCCTGGCCAACATCATCATCGAGTGCCTGCCGTGGCAGGACTGCGTGCGCCGCTATGACCGGCCCGGCACGTTGTTCTATCTGGACCCGCCGTACTGGGAGACTGAGGGCTACGGCGTCGACTTCCCCTTCAGCGAGTACGAGGCGATGGCAGAGCTGATGCGCAGTGCTGCTGGCCGGTTCGTCGTGTCGATCAACGATCACCCGCAGATCCGCGAGGTGTTCGCTGGGTTCGACCTGGTGCCGCTGCAGCTCGACTACACGATTGGCGGCGGGCAGGGCCGGGGGCGTAAGTTCGGCGAGCTGATCATCAAGGGCTGGGACGATAGGCAGGCGGCCCTGCTGTAAGGCTCAGGCGACAGGTTCCAGCAGCCCCTCGGTATTGTTGCGAGGGGTGTTGACCGCTCGGCTCACGCGGTAGGCCTCCATGGCAGGGGCTTGGCTGGCCAGCAGCAGCGCCATGGCGTCATCGGTGCTGGCTGCCATCCAGTCATCGATCTGGCCGACCTGAAGCCATACCGGCATGCGGTCGTGGATGCCGGCCGACACGCCGCTGCTGTCGCCAGTGATGATGGTGAAGGTTCCCAGGTTGCCATCCGGCAGTAGCGGACTGGTGTCCTCCCATAGGCCGGCCGCCAGCAGTGTCCCGGATGCGTGGATGAACCAAGGGTCTTTGTTCCCGTCCTCCGGGCTCACGGACCATTCGTAATAGCCGGCCATGGGAATAACGCAGCGACGCTTCTTAAACGCGGCGCGGAAGGAGCTTTTCTCCGCTACTGTCTCGAGTCGGGCGTTGATGGTCTTGCCCTGTAGGGCCTTGGCCTTGGCCCAGAAGGGCAGGAGCCACCAGGCCAGCCGGGTCACCTGCCGCCCCTCCCCGCGCTTGAGGATGACTGACGCCAGCTGAGTCGGGGCCAGGTTGAAGCAGGGCTGGATCTCGGCCAAGTTCGGCGCGAGGTCCGCGAAGCCTGTCTGGCCGAGGTTCATATCAGGTAGCTGGACGAATCTGCCGCACATCGTAGATGCCTCTGTAGAAACGATGTCTTGCACACACTTGGTGATGGTAAGCCAAACTTATGGTTAGAATGCCTTCAGAACCGTCAAGGCTGATCAGCGTGTCCAAAATTATCTGCATGTACAACCACAAGGGCGGCGTGAGCAAGACCACGACCGTCTTCAACCTTGGGTGGATGCTCGCGCTAAAGGGCAAGCGAGTGATCATTGCGGACTTTGATCCCCAGTGCAACCTGACCGGAATCGTCGGCGGTTATAAAGGGGTCGCCGACATGCAGGTTTTGTACAGTACGCCGCAGCCGAATAATATTAAAGATGCTCTTGCTCCGGCATTTGAGTCTCAGCCGAGGCAGATTACAGCTGCCAACTGTTTCCAGGTTAACTCCAGTATGCCTAACTTGCTTTTGCTGGCGGGGCATATAGGTCTTTCGGAGTATGAAACTACGTTGGGGCTAGCGCAGGAGCTTAGTGGGTCGCTTCTGCCATTGCGTAATCTACCCGGCGCTACACGCTTTATGCTCGACGCAACCGCTAAGAAGTACAAGGCGGATTACGTAATCATTGATATGAGCCCTAGCGTTGGCGCTATGAATCAGAACCTCATAGCAACTTGCGATCACTTCATCGTCCCCTTCCATCCGGATTATTTTTCGTCGATGGCTCTTGAGTCCTTGGCGACTGTACTTCCGCGTTGGCGCAAATGGGCAGAGGTGGCCTACGGCTTGAGTGTGCTTAGGGATGCAGACTATCCGTTCCCTCGTCCGCATCCAACCTTTATTGGTTCTGTGATTCAGAAATTCCGGCCTAAGAATGGTGCACCCTCTCAGGCATTCCAGCGTTGGATTGATACGCTTAAAGATGATATGGAGAGCAGATTCATTCCTGCGCTTGTGGACTCTGGCATGGTTAATGTACAAGCGTTTGAGTCCAAGGTTGGCCTAAAGCCATGGGAGCCAATATTGGAGGTCGGTGATTTTAATAGCTTGATCGCCCTTTCTCATGAGCATAGAGTTCCTATTTTTGCGTTGACCCGAGAGAATTTGAATCAGTCCGGTGCGGTCTGGGACCGAACCAAAGATTCCAGAGATTCTTTTGCAACGGCATTTTCAGAGTTCGCGGACCGCGTGATCGCGGCTAGCGCATGACGCCTCGGCTGCTTTTTGATGAGCTTTGGGCCCGAGGTGATGCTCTCGCAACGGTTTACGAAAGCCTCGTCGCTCTGGGTATTCCCCAGTCAAAGGCGGATGAGCTTTTGCGTGCGGAGTGGGTTGCAAGAGTGGCGGCGCTTGATTTGTTTGTTCACGAACTGTTTGCGATGCGAATGCTGGAGCAATTCGAGGGTGCGCGGTTGCCAGTTCCCGGTTTCGCAAAGTTTCGTCTGAGCGCGGAAACCATTACTCGGATGGTCAACTCGAGTTCTGCAAGCGAGAGGTCGGCAGCGTTTGACTTGGAAGTCAGAACTCAAATATCTCATCTGACGTTTCAAATGCCCGATAAGATAGCGGAGGCTTTGCGTCACACGTCTTCAATTCCGCTGTGGGAGTCAGTGGCAAAGCATCAAAATCCGGGGGTTAAAGGCGAGGCACTGAAAAGTGCTCAGCGGACCATCAAGACCACGCTTTCTTCAATGGTGGAACGTCGCAATAAAATCGCCCATGAGGGAGACTTGGGGCCTACAGTCCCTCGTCAACCTTGGCCCATCGATGTCGGTCAGCTTGTGACCGTTAGGGGATTTATATTAGGCCTAGTCGAATCAATTCAACAGGTAATGGATGACGACTCAGCACCAGCGGTAGCTGCTACTGGTGCGGCGAGTGTGCTTGAGAACGAGCCGGTGGATGATGAAGAGGGCGAGGCAGTGGACGATGTGGCTTGCGGCGATGTGGCTGATCAAGCCCCCCCGCCGGCTGGACAAGAGTTCTATTAGCAGCGTCGGATCGAAATCTAAACTAATAAAAAAGGAAGCGGGGCGGCAATCAGCATCGCGCCGGCGGGATCTCCTGCACGGAGGTCGTGTAGTTCGGCGAGAGCATGTGCTGCCGCATGCCCCACGCTGGGCGCGCCTGCCAACCCGATGCGCCAAGGCCAGCCGTGCCGCGCCCGAACTTCTGGTTGATCCGGTCCATCGTGGCCATCAGCTTCTCGTTGCCGACCACCGTCGGCCCGAACAGATCCGCTTGCAGCTCATCCGGCCGGGCCAGGTCGAGCAGCGCCACGCCCGCCTTCTTGTATTCGATGCCGTCGCGGAGCAGGCCGCGCAGCAGCTTGCGCACGACACCCAGCACGACGGTGGTGTCTGCGGTCGACGCGGGCAGGCCCACGGTCCTACTGGCGTTGTGCTGCCGCAGCTCCGGCCGGAACACGTCGGAATGGGCGAACACCCACACGCCGGCGGTGACCAGGCCCCGGGCACGCAGCTTCTCGCAGGCGCGCACGGCGAAGGTGGCCAGCGCTTGGGCAACGGCTTCGTGGTCCTCGACTCGGTCAGCGAATGATCGGCTGACCATGATCTGCTGTCGGTCAGGCTCTACCTCTTCCAGCTCCATGCAGGGGTACCCCTGCAGCTCGCGCTGGGTGCGCGCGAGCGTCACCCCGAAGGTGGCCAAAATGTCTTCCGCCGGCGAGTCACGCAGAGCGGCCGCGGTGCTGATGCCCATGGCTTCCAGTCGTGGTGCCAATCGGCGGCCAACGCCCCACAGATCACCAATGGGGAAGGTCCGCAGCACCGAGGCCCTGTAGGCCGCATCCCCGAGGTCTATCACGCCGTTGGCGCTCTTGGCCACCTTGTTGGCCACCTTAGCCAGCGTCTTCGTCGGCCCGATGCCGATGCAATTGGGTATGCCGGTCCATCTGTGCACGCGCTGCCGCAGATCCCGGGCGAACCGCTCGCGGTCTCGCACGCCCTCTAGATCGATGAAGCTTTCATCGATGCTGTAGACCTCCACCCGGGGCGCGGCTTCTCGCAGGATGGTCACTACGCGGGCGCTCATGTCGCCGTATAGGCCGAAGTTGGCCGAACGCATCTGCAGGCCATGGCGACGCACCAGGTGCTTCAGCTCATGGGCCGGCTGGCCCATCTTGATGCCCAGGGCCTTGGCCTCGGCCGAGCGCGCGATTGCGCAGCCATCGTTGTTGCTCAGCACCACGAGCGGCACGCCGCGCAGCGCCGGCTGAAACACGCGCTCGCAGCTGGCGTAGAAGTTGTTCCCGTCAACGAGCCCGAACATAGGGGCCTCGGCGCTTCATCTGGCGGACCACGCCCACAACGGCGAATACCTCGACCTCGGTGGGCTGTTCCAGGACGATGGGCGGGAAGTCTGGGTTGGCCGAATGCAGCTCCATGTGACTCTCGAACAGCTGCAGCACCTTGCAGGTGGGCTGGTTTCCATCCCAGATGGCAATGACCAGGTCACCGGCCAGCGGCGTGACTGAACGGTCCACCACCAGGATGTCCCCATCACTGATGCCGACTCCGCTCATGGACCAGCCATCGGCCCGGTACAAGAACGTGGCGGCCGGGTTGCGCACCAGCAGGCGGTGCAGATCGATCGCTTCATCCATGAAGTCGTCGGCCGGCGACGGGAAGCCCAGCCGCGCGCGTACTGCGGCCATTGGCACGAACTGCACGGGGCCGTCGATCATCGCCGGACCGAGAGCCAGGGCAAGGGTGGTGGGGTAGGGAAGGGACTGCATGGCACGTACTCTGAGATTGGCGGGTCTCACCCGCCGCGACGGCGCGGATGTTAGTACAAATACTAACTAGCGGACAGGCAAGGAACCTTCGCGAAGGTGAACCGCTTTCCCATCGGGTGGCTGATCGGGTGCCAATGCAGTCTAAGTCACGGAAAAGTAAAGATATGCGTAGGATTGCAAATCCGTTTACAGCGGTTCGATTCCGCTTGAGGCCTCCAATTGAAAAGCCCTGACTCCGGTCAGGGCTTTTTCTTTGCCTGACATCTGCAGGCGCGCCGGGAAACCAATCGACGTGCTGGCCCGACACTGCGCAGTCACTTGACGGGACAGGCCACGCCCCATAGCTTGCGTGGATGACGCCCATCTTCACCCTGCCACTTGCTGCTACCGCAGAAACAGTCCTGTATGCCGGTTCGGTCACGATGATCATCCCGTCATGACCAACACGACTCCATCCGGTGGCGTTGATCACGTTGGTTTTGCGGTTTCCTCCCTGGACGAATCCATCCAGTTCTGGACCCAGGCGCTGGGTTTCGAGCTGCAACGGCAATCGGAGATGAGGGGTGATTTCCTGCATCAGGTTACGGGCGTTGATGATCCGAACGTGCGTACGGCAATCCTTGTGGCGCCGAATGGTTTCATGGTCGAGCTGCTGCAGTACTCTGGAGGTCGCAAGCATGGAGCCGCGCCGGAGAGTGCTGGTGCGGTCGGAGCTGCACACCTGGCTTTGAACGTGGAGGATGTTCATGCCGCCATTGCCCGTGTAGAAGCTGCAGGATGGAGGGCGAAGGGCAGCCCGCAACCCATCCCAGGAGGGCCACGCAAGGGCACACTGGCAGCCTACGTTTCCGGACCCGATCACATCACAATCGAGTTCATGCAGCCGCCGAGCAGATAGGGTGAACAGCTGCATATCTGTTCGCTGGCAGACCGGATTAGCGGTCTGCGTTACTGCCTGCATGTGGCGGGTACTCGTTCGCCGCACTGGAACTGCGACGGGTGTCCGGCAACAGCTGATGGTGTCTCTGGTTACACTCAAGGCATGAACCAGATCGACAACTTCCGCGGCGCACTGCTCGGACTGGCCTGCGGCGATGCCGTCGGCACCACGGTGGAATTCAAGCCGCGCGGCAGCTTCACCCCGCTCACCGACATGGTCGGCGGTGGCCCGTTCAATCTGAAGCTGGGGCAGTGGACCGACGACACCTCGATGGCGATGTGCCTTGCCGAAAGCCTGGTGCGTTGCGATGAATTCGACCCACGCGACCAGATGACCCGCTATGCCAACTGGTATCGCAACGGTTACTGGAGCGCGACCGGTGAGTGCTTCGACATCGGCATGGCCACGCGCGCGGCCATCGACCAGTTCCTGCTCAGCGGGCAGCCGCTGTCGGGCAATGAAGACCCGCGCAGTGCCGGCAACGGCTCGATCATGCGCCTGGTGCCAGTGGTGCTGCGCTATGCCGGAATGCCGGAATTGCCGGCGATGGCCGAACTGAGTTCGCGCACGACCCATGCGGCACGCGAATGCCTGGATGCATGCCGCTTGCTGGCGGCCGCGATCGAGCGTGCGCTGGATGGGCAACCGAAGCAGGCCGTGCTGGATCTGCGCGACATCCCGGTGCAGGGCGAACGCCTGCAGCAGATCGCCGCTGGACAGTACCAGCAGGCAAGCCGTGAGCAGATCCGCGGCAGCGGCTATGTGGTGGACAGCCTGGAGGCGGCGTTCTGGTGCTTCCACCGCCACGACACCTTCGCCGCTGCGGTGCTGGAAGCGGCCAACCTGGGCGACGATGCCGATACCACCGCGGCGGTGCTCGGCCAGTTGGCCGGTGCCTTCCATGGTGCGGCCGGCATCCCTGCGCACTGGCTGCAGGTGCTGGCCATGCGAGCGGAAATCCAGGTGCTGGCAGACGCGTTGTTCGCACGCAATCCTGCTTCGGTGCCGACGTAGCGCTCGCCGGCCTTGCATCCCAGTCTCAAACCGGGGCGACATTGCAAGGGGGTATGGTCAGGGTTCGGTATTCGGGAGCAGCAATGGCACGCAGGGACATGCAAGACCGCATGCAGCACGCGGCAGGCCAGCGATGAGCAGATCCACTGCGGATGTGCGCTGGCTGACATTCCGGCTCAAAAACGGTCAGTCGATCGGGCCGGATCAATTGAAGGACGGCTGGGTGATCGCGGCCGAAACGCGCCATTGCGGCGTGCGCCGTGAGAGCATCGAAGGCTCGGGCGTGGTCTACGCCCTGTATGGGCCCTCCGATCTGCCATCACCGCGTCGCGCTGAACTGCGCATGCGCGATTTCCTGATGCGCTCGGGCTACACCTTCACCATGGGCACGCTGGGCGGCTGACGCCGCCCGCTGCATCTGCGCGGCTGCGTTCAGGGGCGCACGGTCAGCACCTGGCCGATGCTGCCGATCGGGCCACGTTCGTCATGCAGCACCGTGCTGGTCAGGCCGATGCCTTCGCTGCCGAACGAGACCGAGGTGTCGAAGCCCAGCCAGTCGCCCTGTGGCGTGCCGAACAGGTGCACGGTCAGGTCCAGGTTGGGGAACGCGATGTCCTTCGGGTCGGCGCGCACGGCCATGCCGTTGGACAGGTCGAACAGGGTGGCAGCGCGGGCCAGCGGGCTTACAGTCTCGCCGTCCAGCAGCGGCTGCTTCGCGCGTGCCCAGTAGGTCGCACGGCCGGGGCCGTGGTCATCGCGGCGGATCTGCACATTCTCGATGAAGCCGCCCGGCCACACCGTCGCCGGATCCCATTCGGGCATCGTGTCGGCCGCTGCGATGCGCGCCAGCGGCGTGCCGGCAATCGCCGCGGTATCGTTCGGGCGCATCAGCCACGCACGCACGCGCAGGGCGGCGCGGTCCTGGTGGCTGAGGGTGGCTTCCACCAGTTCGATGGTGCGGCCGCCGCGCAGTATCTGCACGTGTGCGTCCATCGCTTCGATCGGAATGGTGCCGAGGATGTCGTAGGACAGGCGGCCGATCAGGAAGCCGTGGCCGCGCGCGGCGGCGTCGCGTTCCAGGTGGTGGGCCAGCAATCCCATCGCCGGGGCGATGTGCTGCTCGTTGGTGTTCCAGGCCCCGCCCACGTGTGCGGTCGGCAGGTAGCGGGTGTCGCTCAGTCGTTCGAAGAAGGCCATGGGCTCACAGGGCAGTGGAATGAAGTGCGCGACGCGCGCTGCGCCGTGCCTCCATCGTAGCCTCAGTGCGCGGCAGCCGCTTTCAGTGCATCCACAACCTGCGCGCCGGAGAAACCGCAATGGCCTTCGCCGACCGGAGGCAGTACATGCAGTTTCGATGCGCTACCTGCGCGTGCTGCCAGCTGCGGATACACCGCCTGCATGCGCGGCACGATGCTCGGATCGTCATGGTTGAACTGGATCACCAAGGGCCGCTGCAACGTACCGTTGAGTGCCAGCCGATCGCGCACGTACGCCTGCCCAGCGGCACTGGCCTGCACGCGTTGCACGCCCGCGTTGAAGGCCGCGTCGTCACCGAAGCCGCTGTAGACGATGCCGATGTTGCCGGCCGGCATGCCACCGGCGCGCTTCGCCAGTTCGTGCAGGACCAATGCGTGCAGGCTGATCGCACCGGCCAGCGCATCGGGTGCGACCTGCAGCCGCGTGGCCAGCTGTGCGGACTGTGCCGGACGAGTCGCCAGTGCGGCAGCGATGCCCTGGTACAGCGCCATCTGCGGCAGCGCGCCGGCCTCGCTCGACAGCAGGCCGCCGGCCGGCAGGCCCTCGGCCTTGGGGAAGAAGTAGTCAAAGGCCACCAGGGTGGTCAGCAGATCCCCAGCCAGCACGTCGCCGGGCAGGTTGGCGCCGCACAGCGAGACGCCACCGGCATAGCCCTGCGGATGGCGCTCCAGGCTGGCCACGGTGACCGCGCCGCCCATCGAGAAACCGAGCATCCAGGTGCGGCGCACGTGCGTGAGTTTGCCCAGTGCGTGCTGGCGCAGGCGCTCCATGTCGGCCACCGCATCGGCCACCACCCAGCCCTGGCTGGAGTAGGCACTCTGGGCGACGGCATAACCGGCATCGAGCAGTGCCTGGGTGCTGTCTGCAGCCGCCATCGGCGTCTCGCGCGGCACGCCCACCGGTTCATAGCCATGGGCCAGCATCACCAGCTCGCCGTTCCACTGCGCGGGCACATCCAGCCGCCAGGGCGCGCCCTGCAGTTCACCGCTGAGCGTGCGCGGCGCTGGCGGCGCGGCCGCGTGCAGTGCGGTGGCGGGAAGCAGCAGGCCAATCGCCAACGCGAAGGAGAGAAGCGCGCGCATCGAAGTCATTCGTGCACCCCGGGCCCGCCGCACGCCACGCGGTGCATCGGGAAGTCCATGGCTTGCGTGGGGTTGTCACGTGCCACTTCAATACGTGCGTGCAGGTGGTTGTCGTCCCGGCGGCGGTAGTGAATGCGCTGCGGGAAATCATTGGCCGGGTTCTCGAACACCGCCTCGTTTGCGTCGACCCGCGTGGCGCCGAAGTCGGTGGCATTGCGCCCGTTGGGCAGGGCGGTGAACACCAGACGGCCATCATCGTGCTGGCGCAGCGACATGAACTCAAAGCCCACCGTACGGCCCTCGTGCAGGCTGCGGCTGCTGCCGAACAGGGTGCCGCCAGCCAGCGTGGACCATTGTTCGCCGGCTCCGACCGGCTGCCCCTCCAGCTGCCAGCAGCCGGCCAGCCAGGCCAGCTGTTCGATCTTCGCTGTCGGCGCGGCGTGCGCGGTCGCGGCCATCAGCAGTGTCACCAGGGCCAGGGCGATACGGTCGGACATCATTGCCTCCATGCGAGCGCGGATGAGCGGCCTGTATAGCGCCGGCCCGCCGCGCAGGCCAGTGCCGCCCACGGCACGGCTGGATTCGATACGATAAGTCGCATCAGCCACCACCGGCTTGACCCGGAGTCCTGTCATGGTCGACCGCCTTGCCATCCTGCTGGAACGTTTCGCGGTCAACGCGTCGGTGTTCCATGCCGGCGCGCTGTGCGGCATCAACAGCCTGCCGGGCGAGGATGAGGCCGGCCAGCTGCACCTGGTGCGGCGCGGGCCGGTGCAGGTCAGCCATGGCCAGCAGACCGTGCAGGTGGATGTGCCCAGCCTGCTGCTGTACCCGCGGCCGATGCCGCACCGGTTCAGTACCGACCCGCAGCACGGTGCCGACATGGCCTGCGCCAACCTGCATTTCGAAGGCGGCCGGCTCAATCCGATCAGCGCGGCGTTGCCCGATTTCATCTGCATGCCGCTGACGGATCTGTATGGCGGCAGCGCCGCGCTGGATCTGCTGTTCGAAGAAGCGTTCGAGCAGCGTTGCGGGCGCACGGTCATGGTCAATCGCCTGTTCGAGGTGGTGATGATCCAGGTGCTGCGGCAGTTGATGGAAGGCGGGCAGATGCGCGGCGGCCTGTTTGCCGGGCTCGGCCACCCCCGCCTGCGCCTGGCACTGGTGGCCATGCACGAGGCGCCGGCGCAGGCCTGGACACTGGAGGACCTGGCCGAAACCGCCGGCATGTCGCGCAGCGTATTCGCCGCCAGTTTCCGCGAGGCGATGGGGACCACCCCGGGCCAGTACCTGCAGGGCTGGCGTGTCAGCCTGGCCCAGCAGGCGCTGCGCCAGGGGCGGCCGTTGAAGCGGATTGCCGACGACGTCGGCTACGGCAGCGAAGCCGCGCTGTCGCGTGCGTTCAAGGCACACACCGGGCAGTCGCCACGGCAGTGGCGTGAACAGGATCGCGCCAGCGCCGCCTGAGTGCTCAGCCCAGCGCGAGCCGGGCCAGCTTCATGCCGCCAAACAGGCCGGCCAGGCCAAGTGCGACCGAGCCGCCGGCATACAGCGCCGCCAGCCCGTGCTGGCCGCGCTGCAGCAGCAGGCCGATTTCCAGCGAGTAGGTGGAGAAGGTGGTGTAGCCGCCGAGGATGCCGGTGGTCAGCAGCAGCCGCAGCTGCGGCGAGGCGCCATTGCGCAGGGCGAAGGCCTCCACCACCACGCCCATCAACAGTGCGCCGCTGATGTTGATGAGGAAGGTCGACCAGGGCCACGGGCTGCCGACGGCGACGCGCGCGCCGAGCAGGTTGCAGGCGTGGCGCAGGCACGCGCCCGCGCCGCCTCCCAGGAAGACCAGGACATAGTTGTTCAGTGCTTGCATCGTTTGCCTCGAGTGCTTGTTCGCAGGATCGACGGCGTATGCAATGGCGGGCACGGCCTGCCATTGACGAACGCCGGGTTCGTCAACAACAGGAGCCATCAGCCATCTCAGGCGGTTATCGGGGGAGCCCCATCCCCATCACGCGCCATGCTACCAGCGCGACGCGGCGCTGGGCAGGAATCTGTCAGGGCAGGGCGGTGGCGACCACGCGGGCGACCTTGCTGCGGCTGATGCCTTCGCGCAGCAGATCGTTGGCCATCAGGCCCAGCGATGCCTGCCGCCGGAAGCCAACATCAAGCCCGCGCCGGTCGAGGATGTTGGCCACCAGCTCATAGGCGGTTTCCCACACGTCCAGATAAGCCTCGCTGGGCAGGTACATGTAAGCGGTGCCGCGTTCGCCGACCGCGCCATCGACCGGACCGAACAGCAGTTCGCGCGGATCCATCTTCACTGCATCGGCGATGCGGAAGAGCTGCTCGGCTTTTACGTGGTCAGCCTTGACGTTGTCGTTGAGCCAGTTGCTGACGGTGGCGGTGGTGCTTTGCGCGGCGCGGGCCAGGTCGGCCGGGCGAGGGTGCCCGGCTTCCTTCATGGCGGCGGCGAGTCGTTGTCCAAGAGTATTCATCTATGCAAGCCAGCTTAACGCGTGGATTCGAAAGAATCCTTGCCACCAGAATAAGTCTGATGACGAAAGAGATCGAAAATGGACGAAATCTGGTGCAAGCGTCAGGTGCGCATGCGACTGGGCCTGGAGACCGACGCTGAGCTGGCCAGGCTCTTTGGAATCAGCCGATCCGCTGTCTCGCAATGGCCCCGCGACTATCCGATCCCGCCGCTGCGGCGCTACATGCTGCAGCAGCGCTATCCGAGTCTGTTTCCCGCGGAAAAGAGCGAACAGGTAGAAACCATCTAAGTAACGACTGAAACTGTCGCGGTTGGCGTGGTTATGCCGATTTGTTAAGCGCGCTTATCGCCATAGTTGAATTCAATTGAAACAGGCGCGGCAGGGGCGCGGCGGAATGCGTGTCGGGCGAGGATGTCGGCTTTGGCGCGACGGCGGGGCGGGGCAGCCCAGTTGCTCAGATCATGAACGATTAATAATTTCAATCACAAAAGTCGCACCCTGTAATTGACCTGTCGTGAAAATTGTGACTAATTGGCATCAACCGGCCGTGAAAGCCGGGAGTCTTTCGGTAACAGGGCGAGACGGTTGACCGTCAACGATGTAGGACAAGTCCAACGGAGGTCGTATGGAATACGGCATGCATGGCTTGGCTGAACGGGTACGCCGCGAACTGGAAGCCAGTTATCACAAACACGGATGCGGTCCGGCGTTCTGGGATACCTACCAGCAGGTGCTTGATCGCCTGGTTCCGCAGGGAACCGAGCGTACCGAAGTGACCAACGATCTGGCGCTGATCATCGAACAGCTCGGCATCGTCCGCCGTGCCCAGCTGGTGCCGCCGGACGGCAGCAGCCGCCCGCGTTGAATCAGCACAGGCGCCAGGCGCCGCACGCCAGCAGGGCCGCCAGCAGGGATGCCAGCACGGTGGTGC
Source organism: Pseudomonadota bacterium (assembly GCA_023423675.1). GTDB lineage: Bacteria > Pseudomonadota > Gammaproteobacteria > Xanthomonadales > Xanthomonadaceae > Stenotrophomonas. The sequence continues at coordinate 25,817 of JAFAFD010000040.1, forward strand.
GTGTGCGCCACCAGCGCGGCGCCTGCCCGGCCATCACCTGCGGGCTGCAGTAACGCACCAGTCCCGGGCCGAATCCGGCGCGGTGCTGCTGCTGCGCGCACGCTTCCAGGCAGGCACCGCAGGCCAGGCAATCGGCCTGGGGCCCATGGCGGATGTCCAGCTGCATCGGGCAGGCCGTCACGCAGGCCGCGCAGTCGGTGCAATCCCCCAGCCGGTCCGCACTGAAGGTGGGCATCGGCCCCGCCAGCAGCGGATGGGCGGCACGGAACACGTAGTCCTGCGCGGTGACCGGGTCGAGCAGGCCACGGCCGCGCGCCTGCACGCCGCCCAGTGCGGCAGGTCGTGCGCCACGGGGTTCGCCACGGCGCGCGTCGTACAGCATGCGCGGGGTATGCGGATCGGTCAGCAGCGGCTGCAGGCGCGCGAACGGGCACAGCGAGCGGCACACCTGTTCGCGCAGGAAGCCGGCATTGCCGTAGGTGGCCCCGGCATAGAACAGCACCCAGAACACTTTCCACCCGCTCCAGCCGCTTGCGGCGGGCAGGCCGAACAGGCCGTGGATGGGGCTGAACAGGCCCACGAAGGTGATGCCGGTCCACAGGGAGAGCAGCACCCAGGACAGTCGGGTCGCGACCGTGGCCGCGCGCGGGGGCAGCCCGTGCGCCAGCGCGCGGGCGATGCCGTCGAAGGCGCGCATCCACAGAGTCTGCGGACAGGCGTGGCCGCACCAGACCCGGCCGGCGAGGTGGGTCAGCAGGGCCAGGCCCACGGCGAGCACCGCCAGCAGGCCCAGCAGCATGCCGATGTCATCCGGCCACAGCGTCCAGCCGAACAGATCGAAGCGGCGTGCGGCGAGGTCGAGCAGCAGCGCCTGGCGACCATCCCAGCGCAGCCAGGGCAGCACGTAGAACAGCGCCAGCAGCGTGGCACTGAGGGCGCCACGCCAGCGCCACGGGCGCGGCACGGAGGGCAGGGCGCAGCTCATCCCAGCGGCAGCTCATCGTCGTCGCCGTCGCCGATCGGGCGCAGCAGGTAGCCGGTCACTGCACTGGACAGCGCAGTGACCGCCCAGAACATGAAGAAGCCCGCGGTGTAGCCCAGCTCACGGCTGATTGTGCTGCCCGGGAAGCTGATCGCCTGCAGCCGCAGGGGATCGACGAAGGCGAAGAACACCACGCAGGCCAGGCCGGCGGCGATGAAGCTGGGCCAGAGGACCGTGCCCCAGTGTTGGATCCGCTGCTGGCGGCGGCCGGAAGACGATGTGTTCATGCTGTCCCAGGGCTGAGGAAGAGGGCGGCGCGTATACTTCGCGGTGGTCGGCGCAGCATCCGCAGGGCATGCGTCCTGCAAGCGCGTCAGCCTAGGCGGGCCTGTCCGCGCCGACATTGATCTGGATCAACAGCGGCAGCCGCCGCCTTCGGCACACTGCCGATCCGTACTGGGTAACCCGATGAACGCACCATCCCCGACCGAACTTCCCGTCGCCTCGCTGGCGCTGTGCAGCGAAGAGGAAGTGACCCGCCTGGTCCACGATTTCTACGCGCGGGTGCGGGAGGAGGAGCGGCTGGGGCCGGTGTTCAACTGGCATGTCCATGACTGGCCCTCGCACCTGGACCAGCTGGTCGATTTCTGGTCGGCCATGCTGCGCGGTACCCGCCGCTTCAGTGGTTCGCCGATGTCCAAGCACATGGCCATCGACCTGGACAAGGATCTGTTCGACCGCTGGCTGGTGCTGTTCCACCGGACCACTGCCGAGTGCGGCAACCCGCCGATGCAGGCGCTGGCCGACGACGTGGCCAAGCGCATCGCCGAGACCTTCTGGCGCCGCTACCAGATGCTGCGCTGGCCGCAGGTGGGCCTGCCGGTGCTGGGTGTCCGCGGCCAGGATTGATCCAGGTCAAGGCGGGGGCACCGCGCCGGCGCGATGCTGGCGCCATGGACACGTTCTCTCCCGCTGCTGGTGGCCTGGCCTGGACCTTCGACCCTGATCTGCTGCGCCGGCATGACCGGCCGGGGCCGCGCTACACCTCCTATCCGACCGCGCCGCATTTCCACGATGGCTTCGACGCGCCGGCCCTGCGCCAGGCGATCGCCGACAGCAACCAGACGGCGCGCGCGCTGTCGCTGTATGTGCACGTGCCGTTCTGTTCCAGCCCGTGCTTCTACTGCGGCTGCAACCGGGTGATCACCCGCGATCGCGGCCGTGGCCACAGCTACGTGGCGCGGGTACTGGCCGAGGCTGACCTGCTGGCACCGCAGTTCGATGACGGGCGCGAAGTGATCCAGCTGCACCTGGGTGGCGGCACGCCCAATTTCCTCGATGCCGAGGCCATGACCACGCTGGTGGAAGGGCTGCGTCGGCGTTTCGATTTCAGTGACTCGTCGCAGCGCGATTTCTCCATCGAGCTGGATCCGCGCTTCATCGATGCCGGTGACGTTGCGATGCTGGCGCGTCTGGGCTTCAACCGCGCCAGCCTCGGCGTGCAGGATTTCGACCCGCAGGTGCAGGAATCGATCAACCGCGTGCAGGGTGTGCGGCAGACACTGGATATCCTGCGGGCCTGCCGTGACAGCGGCATGCGCTCGGTCAACGTCGACCTGATCTACGGCCTGCCCGGGCAGAGCCTGGAGGGCTTCGGGCGCACCCTGGAGCTGGTGCTGGCGCTGCGCCCGGATCGCCTGGCGGTGTATGGCTACGCGCATCTGCCGCACCTGTTCCGCGCTCAGCGGCAGATCGACGAGAGCCGGCTGCCCTCACCGGAAGACAAGCTGGCCCTGCTGGGGCTGGCGGTCGAACGCCTCTCTGCAGCGGGCTACCAGTACATCGGCATGGACCACTTCGCGCTGCCCGAGGAGGACCTGTCGCGCGCGCAGCGTGCCGGCCAGCTGCACCGCAATTTCATGGGCTACACCACCCACGCCGCCACCGACCTGCTGGGCCTGGGGGTCAGTGCCATCAGCCACGTGGGCGCCACCTACAGCCAGAACCCGCGCGACCTGCCGTCATGGGAAGCGGCAGTTGACCAGGGCCAGGTGCCGGTCTGGCGCGGCGTCGCGCTCAGCGAGGACGACCAGCTGCGCGCCGAGCTGATCCAGCAGTTGATGTGCCAGGGCGAGGTGGATGGCCATGCATTGGGCCAGCGCCATGGGGTGCGCTTCGAGGAGTACTTCGCGCAGGATCTGCAGGCCGTGCAGCGGCTGCAGCGCGATGGCCTGGCCGAGTACAGCGATGGGGTGGTGCGCGCCAGTGAGCCGGGGCGGCCGCTGCTGCGGCTGTTGGCGATGTGCTTCGACCCGTATCTGCGCGTTGCGCAGGAACAGCCGCGGTATTCGCGGGCGATCTGAGGGGTGTTGCGCGCATGGTGCCCGGAGCCGGAATCGAACCGGCATGGGGTTGCCCCCGGCGGATTTTAAGTCCGATGCGTCTACCAGTTTCGCCATCCGGGCCTGCAGCGCGCGCCGATTGTAACGGAATCGCTGCCCGCA
>JAFAFD010000172.1 GCA_023423675.1 Pseudomonadota bacterium
CGCTTGGAGGCCATCATGACCAGCTCGAAACGGTTGTTAACGACTTCCAGGCAATCTTCTACGGTGATGCGGGCCATACGGGCTCCCGGCGACCGGTCGGCCGCTCAGTCGAATGAGGGAAAGGGGACGGAGTGTACTGGCAGGGGCTGGACAAAATCAAGCCAACCCCCACCCGATTCTTTTGGAATCAGTCAGTTGCGCCCGCATCGGGGGTCAGCAGGGCCTGGATAAGGCCGGCGTGGCGGACCTTCTGGGCCTCCCGGCGCAGGCGGCTGGCGGTGAAGATGGCGCACAGCTCGTCCACGGCGGTGTCGAACACCTCGTTGACGATGACGTAATCGAACTCGTTGAAGTGCAGCATTTCATCGCGGGCGGCGCCCAGGCGCTGGGCGATGACCGCTTCGCTGTCCTGGCCGCGCTTGCGCATGCGGTCCTGCAGGGCCTGCTTGGATGGCGGCAGGATGAACACCGTCACCGTGCCGGGCACCAGCTGACGCACCTGCTGCGCACCCTGCCAGTCGATTTCCAGCAGCACGTCCTGGCCGGCGGCCAGCTGCGGTTCCACCGACTGGCGGGCAGTGCCCTTCCAGTCGCCGTGCACCCAGGCATGCTCGAAGAAATCGCCGTCGGCGATCATTTCCTCGAACGTCTCGGCGCTGACGAAGTGGTAGTGCTCGCCGTTCACCTCACCCGGGCGCATGGCGCGCGAGGTGAAGGAGATGGACAGGGCGATCTGCGGGTCACGCGCCAGGGTGGCGTTGACGATGCTGCTCTTGCCGGCACCCGAGGGGGCGGCAACGATGTACAGCGTGCCGCGCGCAACGGCGGCCGACGGGGTGGACGGAGCGCTCATGCGCGGAACCCAAGTTGTTGATTTCGCAAAATTTATCCTCGATGTTCCAGAACCGGCGCGGAGGATCGCGCCAGCACGGCGGGAGCTGCGCGGAACATCCTGGAACCAGGCCCGGCAGATGGCTCCCCGGGGTGCGGGCACGCAACTTTAACAGAGCGGGCTGGAATGGCTGCCTGGGGCGCAGCGCGTGGCCGCAACCCAGTCCAGACGGCCATCACCCTCCCTGCCCCTTCCTGGCTGTGATCCGCGCGCATGAGGGGCCGACCAGCTCCCACACCCTTTCGATGATCACTTCCAATGACACCCCCTCCAGGTCGAGCGATGCCGCGTAGGCGCGCCATTGCCGCTGCTTTCCTTCGTCGGCGAACATCTCGGCCGAGAGACCGGGGGGCCGATCTTTCGGGACAGCCGTCTGCCGTCGCTCGAACGTTGCGGCAATAGCCGCGTCGAGATCTTCAGCGGATATCTCGATGGCCTGCGGCACTGCCCACAGATCGTAGTAGTCCTTCATGCGGCCGTTCAGGACACCCAGCGCCACCATCGCCTGGAATTTTTCAGCCACGACTGTGGCAGGCGGATAGGAACGGATGTGGGGAGCGGGAAGATCCAGCAAGGTTGGATAGTCAATGCGCCAGCTCGGATCCGCCATTGCGTCGCCGAAACCGATGTCGATGGTTACGGGGATGCGCGTCTTTTCAAGATAGGCGAAGGTCTTGAGGCGAACACCGCCATATTCCATCTCTTCCCTGATAACCGTCGCGGTAAGCGCGCCAGTATCGTAGGCGAGACCATCTTCACCCTCGACCGCCATGATTTCTGCGAAATCAGCAATCAAACGGGCAGGATCGGAATCCCCATGACCGAGAAAATCGGCATCTCGGGTCACCCGATTTCCGTCGGCCACCCAGACAGTGACCAGCATGCCGCCTTTCAGGACAAAGCGGTCCTTGTGCGCCGAGATCGACAACCTGTAGAGCAGCCGCTCAAGTGCGAACTTCACCAGGACAACGTCGAAGATGCGCCCCTCTCTGCGAGCGATGGCAAGCAGCCGATCCTTGACCGACTTCGCCAGGTTGGACGGTCTTCTATCCATTGGAGGTGAGCGCCTCGATATAGGGCTGCATGACCTTCCAGGCCCCACCAGCCTTCGCAGCCTCGGCGATTGTGGATGGCGTTGCCCGCCGTTGCTGGAGCGCAGCGCGCAGCCCCTCTACGGCGACGGATCGGTCAATCAGCCTGGGATTCCGGAAGAGGTCGGCCAGCGTCTTCGGGATCGAATAGACCTGAACATCGAGCCCCGCGATCGCATGCTGCTCGACTCCCGTTCGCAGATACGGCTCCGTGAAACGGACGATGCGCAGCGGGGGGTAGGACTGCACGGGCGCCCAGTCGCTCTTGCCGATGGCCATCCAGATGCGCCGTGGCATCTGATCGGTCAGCCCGTGGAAGGCGAGCGCCGACACCATGGCGATCACCCCCTTGGGGACACGCATGCTGGCTTCGGCAAGCATCTGATTCTCTTCGACTTCTGAATCACGCTTCTGATAGAGACCACGCGAGATACGTTCGATTTCACCGCTCTGAACGGCGCGGGCAATCGTCTGTGCACTGATACCGGCATCACGCAGCTCATGAGCGCGCATCATGCTGCGCGTTCCGAGCAGGCGGGTGAGCTTGGCATTTTGAGAGGTCTGCATCATCAGGATGTGACAAATCCTCAAACAGAAACAGAATCTATCATAGGTTTTGTCACGCGACCCTTAACGCTGCCCCGACAATTCGCCCGCCCTCAGCAGGGCCTTTGCACCCCTCGCCGCCGCAAACCCTGGAACCGAGCCGCACAACACCGCTTCGACGTCATCCAGCCCCAGGCCAGCATCAAGCGCTTCCAGCACCAGACACTCGCCCATGTATCCGGTGAGCCCGGAGTTGTCGACCAGGCTGCCCCAGACCAGCCGGTCAACAGGGCTCAAGCCATCATGCGTACCCGCCTCCAGCAAACCCAATGAAGAAGGGCGCCCGAAGGCGCCCCGCTGCACATCACTCGATGTTCTGCACCTGCTCGCGGATCTGGTCGATCAGCACCTTCAGCTCCACCGCAGCATTGGACGTGCGGCTGTCCACCGACTTCGACCCCAGCGTATTGGCTTCGCGGTTGAACTCCTGCAGCAGGAAGTCCAGTCGACGGCCGACCGGCTCGCGCTGCTTGAGCACGCGGCGGATCTCGACGATGTGGCTGCCCAGGCGGTCCAGCTCCTCGTCCACATCCAGCTTCTGCAGCCACATCACCAGCTCCTGCTCGGCACGGCCGGGGTCGACCGGGTGCGGCAGGTCGGCCAGGCGAGCGGCCAGCTTGGCGCGCTGGCCGTCGCGAATGGCTGGAATCAGCGTGCGCACGTCAGCAGCGATGCGCTCGATGCCGTCCACGCGCTCGGCAATGGCGGCGGCCAGCTTGTCGCCTTCCCGTTCACGGGCAGCGACGAAGCCGTCCAGCGCCTGGTCCAGCAGCGACAGCGCCTCGGCCTGCAGGGCCGCCGCGTCGGTGGCCTCGCCCTGGGTCACGCCCGGCAGCTGCAGCAGCTCGGTGAAGCTGACCTGCAGGTTGGGGAAATCGGAGGTCAGGCGGTGCGCGAGCTGGCCCAGCTGGCCCAGCAGCGCTTCGTTCACCTGCAGGCTGGCGGCACCTTCCGGCGCACGCAGGCGCATGACCAGGTCCAGCTTGCCGCGGCTCAGGCGGGCGGCGATGCGCTCGCGCAGCTGCGGTTCAAGCGCACGCAGTTCCTCGGGCAGGCGGGTGCCCACTTCCAGGAACCGGTGGTTGACCGAGCGCAGCTCGCAGCCCAGCGTGCCCCACGGGGTGACGCGCTCGCCGCCGGCATAGGCGGTCATGCTTCGAATCATGGAATGTGTCCGGTGCGTGCAAAGGGGGAATGGTACCCTAGCGCCCTCACCTGAGCCCCCCTGCCCGCCCCGTCAAGGTCGCGGGCATGGCGGCGTACTCCCATGCCCTTACGGAACCCGCACCATGTCCGATTCCCGCCCCAGTGGCCGCCAGCCCGACCAGCTCCGCCCGGTCGTCATCCAACGCGGCTTCACCCGCCATGCCGAGGGTTCGGTGCTGGTGTGCTTCGGTGAAACCCGCGTGCTGTGCACCGCCAGCGTGGAAAACCGCGTGCCGGGCTTCCTGCGTGGCAAGGGCGAAGGCTGGGTGACCGCCGAATACGGCATGCTGCCGCGCGCCACCCACACCCGCAGCGACCGTGAAGCGGCGCGTGGCAAGCAGGGCGGCCGCACCCTGGAGATCCAGCGCCTGATCGGCCGCAGCCTCCGCGCCTGCGTGGACCGCGACGCCCTGGGCGAACGCACCATCACCCTGGACTGCGACGTGCTGCAGGCCGACGGTGGCACCCGCACCGCCGCCATCACCGGCGCCTACGTGGCCCTGGTCGATGCGGTGAACGTGCTGATGAAGCGTGGCGACATCAAGCGCCACCCGATCCTCGGCGCCGTGGCGGCCGTGTCGGTGGGCGTGTACCGCGGCACCCCGGTGCTGGACCTGGACTACGCCGAAGACAGCGACTGCGACACCGACATGAACGTGGTGATGAACGACGGTGGCGGCTTCATCGAGCTGCAGGGCACCGCCGAAGGCCACGCCTTCCGCCGCGATGAACTGGACGCGCTGCTGGGCCTGGCCGAAAAGGGCGTGGGCGAGCTGCTGGCCGCGCAGCAGGCGGCGCTGTCGGCATGAACCGCCGCATCGCCCTGACCACCCTGGTGGTGGCCGACTACGACGAAGCCATTGCCTGGTACACCGGCAAGCTCGGCTTCGCCCTGTTGGACGACATCGACCAGGGCAGCAAGCGCTGGGTGGTGGTCGGGCCGACCGATGGCAGCGCTGCCGCCCTGCTGCTGGCCCGCGCCAGCAACGAGGAACAGCGCAGCCGCATCGGCAACCAGACCGGTGGCCGCGTCGGCTTCTTCCTCAACACCGATGACTTCCACCGCGACCACGCGGCGATGGTTGCTGCCGGCGTTGAATTCCTGGAAGCGCCGCGCGAGGAAGCCTATGCCACCGTCGCGGTGTTCCGCGATCTGTACGGCAACACCTGGGACCTGTTGGAGCCCCGCTGATGAAGACGCTCGTGCTTGCCAGCCACAACGCCGGCAAACTGGTGGAAATGCAGGAGATCCTCGCCGACCTGCCGCTGCAGATCACCTCGGCCGCCGAACTGGGCCTGGGTGACGTGGAGGAAACCGGCCTGACCTTCGTCGAGAACGCGCTGCTGAAGGCACGCGCGGCCTGCGAGGCGACCGGCCTGCCGGCACTGGCCGATGATTCGGGCCTGATCGTCGATGCCCTCGGCGGCGCGCCCGGCCTGTACAGCGCGCGCTACGCCGGCCACCCGACCAATGCCGCAGCCAACAACGCCAAGCTGCTGGAGGCGATGGCCGATATTCCCGATGGCCAGCGCAGTGCCCGCTTCTATGCGGTCATCGTGCTGCTGCGCCATGCCACCGACCCGCAGCCGCTGATCTGCGAAGGCCGCTGGGAAGGCCAGATCATCCGCGAACTGCGCGGCACCAATGGCTTCGGCTACAACCCGGTGTTCCTCGATACCACCCACGGCCTGACCGCTGCGGAGATGGAGCCGGCGCTGAAGAACGCCATCAGCCACCGCGCCACCGCCCTGCAGCAGCTCAAGCAGCAGCTGGCCCGCTGGCTCTGACGCCCCTCTGATGACCCCAGGGAAGCCGGCCAGCGGCCGGCATACCGATGACGCCCATGCCGCACGACCACGACCACTGCAACCACCTGCCCGGCGAAGCCTGCTCCGCCGACCACGCACACGACACCGCGCCGCGCCTGGTGCCGCCGCCGCTGTCGCTGTACGTGCACCTGCCGTGGTGCGTGCGCAAATGCCCGTACTGCGATTTCAACTCGCACCAGGCCAAGGGCGAGCTGCCGTTCGAGGCCTACATCGACGCCCTGCTGCGCGACCTCGACCAGGACCTGCCGCTGGTATGGGGCCGGGTGGTGCACAGCGTGTTCTTCGGTGGTGGTACGCCCAGCCTGTTCCCGCCGGAAGCGATCGACCGCTTCCTGCAGCAGGCCAGTGCGCGCCTGCGCTTCGCACCCAATGCCGAGATCACCCTGGAAACCAACCCGGGCACCGCCGAGCACGGTCGTTTCGACCGCTACCGCGCGGCCGGCGTGAACCGCCTCAGCTTCGGCATCCAGAGCTTCGACGATGCCGCACTGAAGCGCCTGGGCCGCATCCATGACAGTGGCGAAGCCGAGCGCGCGGTGAAGATGGCGCAGGACGCGGGCTACGACAATTTCAACATCGACCTGATGTACGCGCTGCCGGAACAGACCCTGGCCGGTGCCGAGGCCGACCTGGAACGCGCTTTCGCGCTGCAGCCGGCACACATCTCGCACTACCAGCTGACCCTGGAACCGAACACCGTATTCTTCGCGCGGCCGCCGCAGGGCATCCCCGACGAGGACAACGCCTGGGACATGCAGGAGCACTGCCAGGCGCTGCTGGCGCAGGCCGGTTTCGGCCAGTACGAAGTGAGTGCCTATGCCCGCCCCGGCCGGCAGAGTGCGCACAACCTGAACTACTGGCGCTTCGGCGATTACCTGGGCATCGGCGCCGGCGCGCACGGCAAGATCAGCTCCGGTGCCGAGGAACACGTGCTGCGGCGCTGGAAGCTCAAGCACCCGCAGGCCTACATGGACAGCGCCGGCAGCCCGGCCTCGTTCGGGGGCGACGAAGTGATCGCCGCCGACCGCCTGCCCTTCGAGTACATGCTGAACCTGCTGCGCCTGCACGAGGGCTTCGGCCTGCGCGATTTCGAATCGCGCACCGGCCTGCCGCGCAGCGTGCTGGACGCACCGGTGGCCGAAGCCGTGCAGCGCGGCTGGCTGGAGGTGAGCGGCGACCACGTGCAGCCGACCGAACTGGGCCGCCGCTTCACCAACGATGTGGTGAGCCTGTTCCTGGAGGAATGATCTTCCGATGATGCGTCCGCCGGGCATGGCCCGGCGCTACCGGATGCCCTCGGTACGTCCGCCGGGCATGGCCCGCAGCTGGCGCCTTCACCTGCCAGACGGTAGATTCCCATGTTGATTCGCGGGAATCCCGGAACTGCACCCGATGTCTGCCGCTTTCCCCTTTGCCACCCCTGACAGCGCGCGCCTGGCCGCCGCAGACCTGCCCCCCCGCGTGCGCGAGCTGCTGGGTGAACTGCTGGTGCTGTGCCGCCATGTGCTGACCGCGCCGCTCATCCTTACCGTGGAAGCGGCCGAACAGGCGTTGCTGCACGACGCCGACCATGCACGCAATCCGCAGATGCAGGCGGAGCTGCTGGCACAGCGTGGCCAGCTGCACGCGTTTGCCGGCACCTTCTGCGACCGCATGCTCGATGCGCTGGCCGACAGCCTGGTGCAGCTGCGTGCGCCGCAGGACACCGCACCGCCGAGCGCGCCCGCTCGCCCGCCGGGCCTGCTGGGCCTGTCGCTGGTGGATGATCACGAAGTGGACCGCAACCTGGTGCTGACCGAAATGGTGCGCCGGGAAAACCAGCGTTCGGGCAATGCCCTGAACCTGCTCGGCCAGCGCCTTGCGGTGCTGGCCGCCGCCCCGGCGTTCGACAACGACACCCTGCCGCTGGCGCCGCAGGCGCTGTGCACCCTGGTGCGGCGCCTGGCCGAACAGGATGGGCTGAGCGCGGAACTGCAGCTGGCGCTCTATCGCAGCTTCGAACGCCAGCTGCTGGAACGCCTCGGCGATGTTCTTGAGCGCGCCAACAACCTGCTGGCCCAGCACGGCGTGCTGCCGGGCCTGGTCTACACCCCGTACCTGGCGCGCTCGTCCAGCACCCGCCGCATCATCACCCAGTCCGTCGGCGGTGGCCGCGCGACGCAGCCTGCACCGCGTTCGGCCGAGCCGTTGACCGGCTGGGGCAGCTCGGGCCGCGCGGGTTCATGGTCGGCGCTGATGCAGGACGCCTTCGCCGACACCGTCCCGCCGGGTGCGGCCAACCCGGAACTGACCACGCCCCCGGCCAACCTGCTGCACGACCTGCTGCAGCAGGCCCGGCACGCCGCGCCGATGGCCATCGAACCGCCCTCGGTGCCCAGCGGCCTGGTGGATGCGGTGCTGGCGCGCCTGCAGGCCCAGGCCGGCGCCGCCACCAGCATCACCGACCTGCAGACCGCCGTGACAGCGCAGCTGCGCAGTGAGCACGGCGCACAGGCCCAGCTGGCCAGCCACGATCGCGACCACCTCGACCTGCTGCGCCTGCTGCTGCAGCAGGTGCAGCAGCAACAGCGCCCCGACCCCGTGCCGGCCGCCCTGCTGGCCCGCCTGCAGGTGCCACTGGCGCGCGCGGCGATGGCCGACCCCGCCTTCTTCGTGCGCGACGAACACCCCGCGCGCGAACTGCTCAATACCATCGCCGAAGCCGGTGCCAACTGGCTGGGCGACGATGACGTGGACCCGCAGCTGATGCAGCGCCTGGCGCAGAGCGTGCAGGGACTGCTGGGCCAGGACGCGCGCACGCCCGAAGCGTTCGCTGCGGCCAATGAAGACATCCAGCAGCACCAGCGCGCCGCCGCGCATCGCGCCGAGCTGGCCGAACGCCGCCATGTGGAAGCAGCGCGCGGCAAGGAGCGGTTGGCCCTGGCCCGCCGCGAAGCCAGCGCGCAGATCGACCAGCAATGCCAGGCACAGGAGCCGCCGCGCTTCGTGCAGACCCTGCTGCGCGAGGCCTGGGCCGACGCCCTGACCCTGACCCGGCTGCGCCATGGCGATGACTCGGCGCAGTGGCAGGAACGCCTGCAGCAGACCGAACGCATTGCCGCGGTCACCGCCGCGCCCGCCGAGGCCGACAGCGTGCCCGACGCGCCGCTGGCCGCGGAAGTGGAAGCGGCCCTGCTGCAGGTCGGCTACCACCCCGAGGAAGCCTCGGCGGTTGCCCGCCGCCTGGCCACGCCCGGCGGCGAGGACGAGCACACCTCGCGCACCGAACTCAGTGCACGCCTGAAGGCGCGCGCGCGGCTGGGCGAGCATGCAGCGGGCAGCACCCGCACCCACGACGCCGCACCGCGCAGCGCGGCCGAGCAGGCCTGCCATGAGCAGCTGACCCACCTGCCCTTCGGCAGTTGGTTCGACCTCACCGACGAGGACGGCAGCGTGCGCCGCCAGCGCCTGTCCTGGTACAGCCTGCTGACCGGCCATGTGCTGTTCGTCAATCCGCGCGGGCAGAAAAGCAGCGAGACCGACCTGGATACGCTGGCCCGGCAGATGGCCGCCGGCCGGGCGCAGCTGGTCACCGAAGAAAAAGGCCGCCTGGTCGATCGTGCGTGGCAGGCCAGCCTGTCTGCCCTGCGCGCAATGGCCGGTCGTCGCCAGGAGCCTGACGCATGAGCCAGTTACCGCCGCAGGACACCCGCCGCGCACCGCGCCGCCAGGTGTCCGACCTGGTCCCGGTCACCGACCAGATGCGCGACAGCGTGGTCGGCCGGCTGGGCAATGTTTCCGAAACCGGCATGCTGATGCTGGCCAGCCAACCGCTGCGCGACGACGCGCTGTACCAGCTGCGCTTCCCGCTGCCGCTGGGCGACGGCCGCAGCGCGGCCATCGATGTGGGCGTGCACCTGCTGTGGAGCGAACCGGCGCATGCCCCGGGGCAGAGCTGGGCCGGCTTCCGGTTCCTCACCCTGTCGCGCGAACATCGGCAGCTGCTGCGTGCCTGGATCGGCGAGGACAGCGACGAGGCGCCGGTTTCGACAGGCTGAGTGCCGGTTCCTGCACAGCGGTTTTTTGCGGTATGCGGCAGAATCTAGGGCCGTTTTCCGTGTCGAGCCACCGCAATGATCCAGCAAGACCCTGGCGCCCTGTATTCCGACCACCTGGCCGTGCTGTGCCGACGCGCCGAACAGGCGCTGGCCCGCGGCGGCTTCGACCACCTGGTGGTGCCCAGCGGCACCCTGCACTACCAGATGTTCGACGATCGCGATTACCCGTACGCAGTGAACCCGCAGTTCAAGGCGTGGCTGCCGCTCACCCGCGTGCCCAACAGCTGGGTGGTGTTCACCCCGGGCAAGCGCCCGGCGGTGATCTTCCACCAGCCGTTCGATTACTGGCACGTGGTGCCGGACGCCCCCAGCGGCTGGTGGGTGGAGCACTTCGACATCCACATCATCCGCAAGCCGGAAGAGGCGCTGGCGCTGCTGCCGGCTGATCCGTCGCGTTGCGCGATCCTCGGCGAGCTGCAGAGCGCGCTGGGTGCCTACGTGCCGAACAACCCGGCGCCGGTGGTGAATTACCTGGAATGGCACCGCGCCTGCAAGACGCCGTACGAGGTCGCACTGATGCGTCAGGCGCAGGTGCTGGGCGTGCGCGGCCATCGTGCTGCCGAGGCGGCGTTCCGCAATGGCGCCGATGAGTTCAACATCCACATGGCCTACTGCCAGGCCGTGGGCCAGGATGCCAACGAGCTGCCGTACGGCAACATCGTTGCGCTGAACGAACACGCCGCGGTGCTGCATTACACCGAACTGGGCCGCACTGCACCGCAGCCGCTGCGCAGCTTCCTGATCGATGCCGGCGCCAGCGCGCATGGCTACGCCAGCGACATCACCCGTACCTACGCGGCCAAGGGCCATGACGAATTCGCCGCGATGATCGAGGCCGTGGACGCGGCCCAGCAGCAGATGTGCGCGGCGGTGCGTGCCGGCTTCGACTACAAGCAGCTGCACGTGGATGCGCATCTTTCGCTGATGGGCGTGCTGAAGGACTTCGGCGTCATCAAGGTCTCGCCGCAGACCGCGCTGGAAACCGGCGTCAGTGCCGCGTTCTTCCCGCACGGCATCGGCCACCTGATCGGCCTGCAGGTGCACGACGTGGCCGGTTTCGCCGCCAGTGAAGAAGGCGGCCGCATCGAGCGCCCGGCCGGCCATCCCTACCTGCGCCTGACCCGCGTGCTGGAACCGGGCATGGTGGTGACCATCGAACCGGGCCTGTACTTCATCGACATGCTGCTGGACGAAGTGAAGGCTGCCGGCCATGGCGATGCGGTCAACTGGGACCGCGTGGACTTCTTCCGCCCGTATGGTGGCATCCGCATCGAAGACGAAGTGCTGTGCACCGAGGGAGAAGCGGACAACCTGACGCGTCCGGAGTTTGCTGCGGCCAACGGCTGAGCCCCTCGTGGCTGGCCTCACAGGTAGAGTCGACTGTTAGTTGTGATCTCTCTGTAGGTTGTTCATCCGGGACATCTTTGGAAAATGGTGGTTACCACACCTCTCCAGACCCCAAAGAGCCCGGATGAACAACCATAAAAATGCCCGTT
>JAFAFD010000248.1 GCA_023423675.1 Pseudomonadota bacterium
TGATCGTCCTTTGGTGGGACTGATCGCGCGGTGCCTGACAGTTTCGTTGCAGACAGGAATGGCACCATCAGCCTGAGGCAGACGCTCGCGGAATCGATCTTGACGCCGGAATGCCTGCGTCCGGCAAGCCAGTGAAAGCTGCGAATGGATGTGCCCGAAGAATCACACCAGGCGCTTGCTCATGAACACACGCTCGTGGCCCGGCGGGTAGTCGCCAAGCCGGGCAAACACCGCGTAGCCATGGCGCGCGTAAAACCCCTCGGCCTGCCAGTCAAAGGTGTCCAGTCGTGCAGAGTGGGCACCCAACTCACGCGCCTTCCGCTCGCACGCCTCCAGCAAGGCCGCCCCCACCCTTGTTGATCGCTGCGCGGGCTCCACCCACAGCACGTGGACCTCAAGCCAGCCCAACGCTACATCCGCCAGGATGCCGCCCAGCAGCGCCCCTGCGCGTCGCGCGCCACGATTCTTACCTCCGATTCCTGGGCATCGCCGGCGAAGGGACGATTGAACTGCTGGAGCGACTTGCACAGCTGCTCAACGTCTTCCCGCGCCGCCGGCGTGAGGGCGATACCTTCCTGGTTGGTCATGTGTCTCCCCCGCCATGCGAGCAGTGGGGCAGGTTACCGGTATTGTTCGGCGTTGGCACCGCAGCATCCCCCCGCTCATCGTTGACCTGAAGGATCTTACGTGCGCGACAAGGTAGTCGGTTTCAGTGAAGCCCAGGCACAGCACTTCTGTATCCAACTTTGGAATGAATTAACGGTTGCCGGGAGGGCGACCTGGTCTGATCCGGACGCACCCATGGCGACCCAGCTCAACGGTCTGAAGTGGCTGAATGAAATGCAGCACCGCGTCTGGACGGCCTGGTCCCAGCCTTCAGGGGCGCGCCTGCTCGTACTCCTGGATCAGCTTGCCGCTGGCTGTGAGCAGGCTCCGGAACTGGTGCCACTGGTTCGGTATGCGCTGGACCACGCAATGGAACATGCCAACAGCTCAGGCGAAGTTCTGTGAACCATGACTACAGTCGGTGCGCAGGCAGTGCAGCCAGCCGCATTCTGTGTCAGAGGTTTCGCGCCGCAGCGCGTGATCTGCGCAGCTGGATCGGGACCCCAATGGAGCGCGTCGCGGCCTCACGCGCCAGCGCATGGTCAGCGTCGAAGTACTCATCCGGGAGATCGATATGGATTTCTCCCCGTTGTCCATCAATTCCGAGTCCATGCGCCTCGGGGAACGCCTGCCGGACCTTCCCCGAATCAATGACGGTCCGCAGATCCTCCAGCGAATAAGTCGCACCGACCACGAACACGATTGAAACCGTTCCGTGCGGCGTCTTTACGAACTGCGGTGCAACCGGATCATCACCCTTGAGTCTGATGGTGATCACCATGGGGTTCTCGACGAAGTCCTTCCCCGCAAATCGGGTCGTGATGGTTGGATCGAGCTTGATCAGAAGCTTGATCGCTTCCTCTCGCAGCGCCAGTCTCTGCGCGGCTTCTTCGTACGTTATCCCCATGCTTCCCGCAAATGACTCTGTGACCCCATCCCCCTGTGCGGCGGCGGTCATGGAGGGTGAGAAAAGGGATGCTCCAACGGCCATGATGAGGGTGAGGACTCGGGCGGTGAGCACTGTTGGATCCTTCCTGACCAGGTGCTGGAACCTGATGGTAGTCGCCCTCGAATCTGCAATGCTTGACTCCTTTCACACCTGGGGCACGCGGGACTATTGGCTCCCCGTCTTCCCACGATCCAACTGCCGATACCCGATCGCCTCCGCCAGGTGCGCCGTCCCGATTCCTGCACATGCATCCAGGTCCGCAATCGTGCGGGCCACCCGCAGAATCCGGTGCATCGCCCGCGCTGACAGCTGCAGCCGCTCGATTGCCTGCTCCAACAGATCCTGATCGCCCTCGCTCAGCCGCGTGCATGCCCGCAGCGCCGCCGGTGGTAGATGCGCATTCAAGCCGCCCCGCGCGCGCTGCCGCGCATGCGCCGCTTCCACCCGCGCGCGCACCACCGCACTCGGCTCGCCCAGCGGCGTGCTTTCCCGCAGCTCCACTGCATCCATTCTGGCCACGCTGATATGCAGGTCGATGCGGTCCAGCAGCGGCCCGGAGACCCGCGCGCGATAGCGGGTGATGCGTTCATCGGTACACAGACAGCGATTGCTGCGATCCCCCGCCCAACCGCACGGGCACGGATTCATTGCCGCCACCAGCTGGAACCGCGCCGGGTACTGCACGCTGCGCGCCGCACGTGCGATGCGGATATGCCCGGACTCCAAAGGCTCACGCAGCGTCTCCAGGGCACTGCGGTTCCATTCCGGCAGCTCGTCCAGGAACAGCACGCCGTGATGCGCCAGCGAGATCTCGCCGGGGCAGGGTGGATTGCCGCCGCCCACCAAGGCCGCCGCGCTCGCGCTGTGGTGGGGCGCGCGGAACGGCCGCTGCCGCCAGCGCCGCGGGTCCAGCCCTTCGCCACTCACTGATGCAATCGCGGCCAGCTGCAGCGCTTCGTCCTGCTCGGTGTCCGGCAGCAGGCTGGGCAGGCGCGAGGCCAGCAGGGTCTTGCCGCAGCCGGGGCTGCCGATCAGCAGCAGATGGTGGCCACCGGCGGCAGCCACTTCCAATGCGCGACGTGCATGTGCCTGCCCGCGCACGTCGGCCAGGTCGGGCAGGGGCAGCGGCGTGGTGTCCACGCGCTGCACCGGCGGCAGCAGGCGTGGATTGCCCAGCCCGGCGCAGCACTCCAGCAGGGTGCGGGCCACGCGCACGTCGGCATGTTCGGCCAGGGCGGCCTCGGCGGCATTGCCCGGCGGCACCACCAGGATGCGCCCGGCCTCGGCGGCGGCAATCGCCGCAGGCAGCGCGCCGCTGACCGGACGCAGTTCGCCGGTCAGGCCCAGCTCGCCGAGAAACTCGTAACCCAGCAGCGATTGCGGTTCAACCTGGCCGCTGGCGGCGAGGATGCCCAGCGCGATGGCAAGGTCGTAGCGGCCGCCTTCCTTGGGCAGGTCGGCCGGGGCCAGGTTCAAGGTGATGCGCCGCTGCGGGAAATCGAAGCGCGCGCAGAGCAGGGCGGCACGCACGCGCTCGCGCGACTCGCGCACGCTGGCTTCGGCCAGACCGACGATCTGGGTGACCGGCAGGCCGCCGGAGAGGTGCACTTCCACCCGCACCAATGGGGCATCGACCCCGGCGCGGGCACGGCTGTAGACCAGCGCCAGGCTCATGTGTGGTTCCTGCGGAGAGGTGCTTGATGGTGCGACGCGGGTGCAACTGACCGCCATCAGGGTTTTCAGAGCGCGCGGCTAGGAGATCGCCCACAGCTGACAGTCATGACCTATGGCAGGGGTGGTCGGTGTGGTAGGTAACTACATTACCAGCACGATTTGCCGCAAGTCGTGGCGTGGCGCTTCAGCGCCAGCCTCCACTTTCCACGGGTCTGCGTGCGCCCGCACAGGGGATGTTCCATGGGCAAGGCAATGACGATGTGGGCAGCGACCCTCCTGCTGGCGACGGCCGGTCTGGCGCACGCAGGCGAGATTTCGGTCAAGCGCGGGGGCTATACGCTGCAGGGCGAGGAAACGGGGACGGGCAACACCACGGTGGTCTTCGAGGCCGGCTTCGGCCAGGGCCCGGCTGCGTGGAAGCAGGTGATCGCTGGCCTGGGGGGCGACTACCGGAGCATCGCCTACGCGCGGGCTGGGCTGGGCACGTCAGGCACCGATGGCGTGACCAAGCGCATTGATGACAACCTGAGTGATCTGGACGCGCTGATCGAAACCGTCGCGCCGGGCCAACAGGTGATTCTGGTCGGTCATTCCTACGGCGGGCTGCTGGTGACGGAGTTCGCGCGGCGCCATCCGCAGCGCGTGCGCGG
>JAFAFD010000278.1 GCA_023423675.1 Pseudomonadota bacterium
GAGCTGCGCGCCGGCAGCGTGACCGTGCTGATTGGTCCTTCCGGCGCGGGCAAGTCGACCCTGCTGCGGTTGATCAACCATCTGGAACGCGCCGACGGTGGCCATGTGACCGTGGGCGGGCAGCTGATCGGCTACCGCCGCGACGGGGACACGCTGTACGAGCTGCCCGAGCGCGAGATCCGCCGCCGACGTGCCGAGGTCGGCATGGTGTTCCAGGGCTTCAACCTGTTCCCGCACCTGACCGCGCTGGAAAACATCATCGAGGCACCGATCGCGGTGCGTTGCCTGCCGCGTGCGCAGGCCGAGCAGCAGGCGCGCGACCTGCTGCAGCGTGTCGGCCTGGCCGACAAGGCCGATGCCTTCCCGCGGCAACTGTCCGGTGGCCAGCAGCAGCGCATTGCCATTGCCCGTGCACTGGCGCTGCAGCCGAAGGTGCTGCTGTTCGACGAGCCGACCTCGGCGCTGGACCCGGAACTGGTGGCCGAAGTGCTGAGCGTGATCGAGGAACTGGCCAGCTCCGGCACGACCCTGGTGATCGTCACCCACGAACTGAGCTTCGCCCGCCGCGTGGGCGACACCGTGGTGATGATGGACCAGGGGCGGGTGATCGAGCAGGGCAGCCCCGAGGCGCTGTTTGAACGACCGCGCCAGCAACGCACGGCCGATTTCCTGGCCAAGACCCTGTAACCCGAGGACTTCCATGAGCCCTGCAGCATCCCGCCGTCCCTCGCGCAGCACCCTGTGGATCGGCGCCGTGCTGGTCATCGGCATCGCCGGCATCGTTTACTCCCGCGTGCGCGGGCCCGCAGATGCGCCTGCCGCGAGTGTGACCCTGGCCGGTGCCGATGCGCCTGCGCTGACCGGCACGCCTGACCCGAAGGCGCAGGCGCTGATTCCGGCGGGCTATCGTTTCGTGACCCCCGGGGTGCTGACCGTGGCGACCCATCCGGCGCAGCTGCCGCTGGCCGACTACGGTGCCGACAGCAAGCAGGTGGTGGGTGTCGAGCCGGACATCGCCAAGCTGATCGCCGATGGCCTGGGCCTGAAGCTTGTGCTGGTGCCGGTGGCATGGCCGGATTGGCCGCTGGGGCTGGAATCCGGCAAGTACGATGCGGTGCTGTCCAACGTGACGGTGACCGAGGAGCGCAAGAAGAAGTTCGACTTCTCCAGCTACCGGTTCGACCTGCTGGGCATCTACACCCGCACCGACGGGCCGATCCAGAAGATCGAGAAGCCGGCCGACGTGGCCGGGCTGAAGGTGGTGGTCGGGGCGAGCACCAACCAGGACCAGATCCTGCGGCACTGGGACCAGCAGAACATCGCCGCCGGCCTGAAGCCGGTGGAGTACCAGTACTTCGACGATGCCGTGGTGGGGCGGCTGGCGGTGATCACCGGGCGTGCCGATGTGTCGTTCGAGCCGAACGCTACGGGTGCCTACTCCGCACGCGACGGCAAGGTGCGCCGGGTGGGGCTGTTCCCCGGTGGCTGGCCGGATGCCGCGGCGATCTCGGCGACCACCCGCAAGGGCAGCGGCCTGGCCGATGCGATCACCGCAGCGTTGAACACGCAGATCCGCAGCGGCACCTATGCGCAGGCCCTGGCGCGCTGGAACCTGGCCGAGGAGGCCGTGCCGCAGTCGCAGACCAATCCGCCGGGCTTGCCGGATCTGTGAGCACGTTTGATTGCCGTCGACCTTGGTCGACGAAACGCGCCAACCAAGGTTGGCCTCTACCAGAGCGCGGGCAGCCTTTGCTCTGGTAGTCATCGACCTTGGTCGACGAGATGCGCCAACCAAGGTTGGCCTCTACCAGAGCGAAAGTTGCGCCAACCAAGGTTGGCCTCTACAGGGCTGCCAAACGCTCCCGCAGCCATCGATGCGCGGGAGCGCGATGCACGCGCTCGTGCCAGAACAGCATCATCTCGAATCCCGGCACGTCGATCGGTGCCTCCACCGCCTTCAACGCCGGATCGGCCTCCACCATCCGCGAAGGCATCATCGCGACCAGGTCGGTGCGTAGCAGGGCACTGCGCAGGAACAGGAAGTGCGGCACCGAAAGCACGACCTCGCGGCGGGCGCCGACATGTGCCAGCGCGCTGTCCGTGTTGCCGTGGAAGCCGCCGCCATCGGGGGACACGATCGCGTGCTGCAGCGCGCAGAACTGCTTCAGCGTGGGGCGCCGCTTCAATTTCGGATGGTCGCGCCGGCCAGCGAGGACATAGCGTTCCTGGAACAGCGGACGCTGGTGCAGTGACGGCGGCGCTTCAGACGCGATGTGGATGGCAAGGTCGATCTCACCGCGCTCGCCCTGCGCCACCATCTGCGCCGGCGCCAGGCTGACCACCGCCAGGCGTGTGCCCGGCGCGGCATCGCGGATGGCGGGGAGTGCAGGCAGCACAACGGTGGATTCGCCGAAGTCCGACGCCATGATCCGCCAGGTCTGTTGCGCAGTGGCAGGATCGAACGCCTGCACCGGCGCGACGGTACGCCGGACCGCATCGAGTGCGTCGGCCAGAGGCTCGCGCAGCGCCTCGGCGCGGGCCGTGCAGCGCATGCCGCGCGAACCCGGCAGCAGCAGCGGGTCATCGAACAAGTCACGCAGCCGCGCCAGCTGGATGCTGACGGTGGGCTGGGCCAGGTGCAGGCGTTCGGCCGCGCGGGTCACGTTCTGTTCATCCAGCAGCGCCTGCAGGGTCACCAGCAGGTTGAGGTCGATGCGACGCAGGATATTGTCCATGGCAATGGGGGCAATTGCGGGAATTCATTTCAACTATAGCGTGATGCTGCCTATCGTCATCGGCATTCCCTGATCTGGTGATCCATGAACGTTCTGCTTGTCTACGCCCATCCCGAACCCACCTCGCTCAACGGCACGCTGAAGGACTTCACCGTGCAGCGCCTGCAGGCGGCGGGCCATACCGTGCAGGTGTCCGACCTGTACGCCATGCGCTGGAAGGCGCCGATCGATGGCGATGACCATCCGGAGCGCGATCCGCAGCGCCCCTTCCATGCCTCGCTGGATTCGCGCGAGGCCTATGCCAATGGCCGGCAGAGTGAGGACATCGCCGCCGAACAGGACAAGCTGCGCTGGGCCGACACGGTCATCCTGCAGTTCCCGCTGTGGTGGTTCTCGATGCCGGCCATCCTCAAGGGCTGGGTCGACCGGGTCTATGCGTATGGCTTCGCCTATGGCGTGGGTGAGCATTCGGACCGCCACTGGGGCGACCGCTACGGCGAAGGCGCGATGGCCGGCAAGCGCGCGATGCTGGTGGTGACCACCGGTGGCTGGGAGTCGCACTACGCCGCCCGCGGCATCAACGGTCCGATCGATGATCTGCTGTTCCCGATCCAGCACGGGATCCTGTTCTATCCCGGTTTCGATGTGCTGCCGCCCCACGTGATCTACCGCAGCAGCAAGGTGGGCGAGCAGAACGTGGCGGACGTGCTGGAAGGGCTGGGCAGGCGATTGGATGGCCTGGCCAGCGACGCGGTGATTCCGTACCGCCGGCAGAACGCAGGGGATTACCTGATTCCCTCGCTGGAGCTGCGGCCGGGTCTGGCAGAAGGAGCCGAGGGTCTTGGGATTCACCAGCAAGGGTGATCGGCCGCATGCGCCCTTGTAGCCGTCAGACCTTGGTCGACGGAGAGCGCCAGCCAAAGTTGGCAGCTACCAGAGCGCGGGTGTCGCTGATGGCTCTGGTGCTGCTGTGGCCAGGCAGTAGGGTCGAACGTCCCAGTGCGTCCCAATGGTTGTCAGTTGACAACCTTGGTGCCGCTCGCCAGACTCCGAGGGAAAGGAATGCCCCGTTCGCGCCATCCAGACAAAGACATCGAAGCCGCCCTTCGTTTCGCCGAATCACGTGGCTGGCGCTTACGCATTGGCGGCAGTCATGCCTGGGGGCGGATGTACTGCCCCTACAACGACAAGGACTGCCGGTGCGGGGAATTCTGTGTCGTGAGCATCTGGAGCACACCCCGGAATGCACTGAACCATGCAAGAGCCCTGTGCCGCGTTGTCGAAAACTGCAGCCGCGAGCAATGACGCACCTGCCATCTCCCGGAGACTGTTCATGATGGAATTCACCTTCACGCTCAAATACCGCCTGCCCGACATCAATGGCGACGCGGGCAGCCTGGAGCAGCAGCTGGCAGACGCTGGCTGCGACGATGCGCTGCTGGGTATCGGCAGGCCGGGCAGATTGGCGCTGGAGTTCTGCCGACAGTCAGCCACTGCGCAGGAGGCGGTGCTGTCCGCCTTGGCCGACGTGCGCAAGGCGGCTCCCGGTGCGGAGCTGATCGAAGTCAGCCCCGACCTGGTCGGCCTGACCGATGTGGCCGATCTGCTTGGCATGTCGCGTCAAAACATGCGCAAGCTGTTGCTCGCACACCCACAGACGTTTCCGGCCCCGGTCCACGAGGGAAGCGCGTCGATCTGGCACCTGGCGGATATTCTTTCGTGGCTGCAGGCGCGCGGCAGCCACAAGGTCAGCGGCGAGCTGCTGGAGCTCGCCGCCGCGGCACTCAAAGTAAACGTGGCGAAAGAGCAGGAGCGGTTGCTGCAGCACCCCGGATGAAAGCGACAGCCCGGCCGCGCGTCAGCGTTCAGCCGTCTCCCACCATCGCGTACCCGCCACAGGCGCCTGCATGTCCAGCGCCTGGCCCATGATCGGCGTGGCCACGGGCACGTTCTTCGCCGCCGCCAGCGCGGTGATGCGCTCGAACGGCTGCTGCCATGCGTGCAGGGCCAGGTCGAAGGTGCCGTTGTGGATCGGCAGCAGCCACTTGCCGCGCAGGTCCAGGTGCGCCTGCAGGGTCTGCTCCGGCTGCATGTGCACGAAGGCCCAGCGTTTGTCGTAGGCGCCGGTCTCGATCATGGTCAGGTCGAATGGGCCGTACTTCTCGCCGATGGCCTTGAAGCCGTCGAAGTAGCCGGTGTCGCCGCTGAAGAAGATGCGGAAGTCGCCGTCCTGGATGACCCACGAGGCCCACAGGCTGCGATCGCTGTCACC